>NZ_AKNV01000001.1 GCF_000274605.1 Helicobacter pylori NQ4053 | reverse complement strand
AAAAAAGACAGAAAAAGCGGGTTATGGTTATAGTAAAAGGGTGTAAGGCATAAGAAAACACCATAAAATCGTTTTTAGCTTCTAGGAGACATCAATCAGTTTCTTGCCATAGAAAAATCGCTTATTATTATTATTCCCTTTAAAAGGGTGTGAGTTTAAGGTATAAGGGAAACTTGTATCAAGTTTTGTTGGAATGGATTAGAAAAATCTGATTGGATTGATCCTCACAATTTTTCAAACCAATTGTTTAATAGCGATTAAATATGGCTATATACACTACAATAATAAGATTTTGAAAAGTGAGATTGTTTTTTGAAAAAAAGGTTGGTGATGGAATCAGTAAAAACAGGAAAAACAAATAAAGTTGGCAAAAACACAGAGGCAGCTGACACAAAGGCAAATAAAGAGACTCATTTTAAACAAGCGAGCGCCATTACAAATACGCTTAGATCGATTGGTGGGTTTTTTACAAAGATCGCAAAGAAAGTTAGAGAACTTGTAAAAAAACACCCCAAGAAAAGCAATGCGGCATTAGTAGTGTTGACCCATGTTGCGTGCAAGAAAGCGAAAGAATTGGACGATAAAGTCCAAGATAAATCCAAACAAGCTGAAAAAGAAAATCAAATCAATTGGTGGAAATATTCAGGATTAACAATAGCGACAAGTTTATTATTAGCCGCTTGTAGCGTTGGTGATATTGATAAACAAATAGAGTTAGAACAAGAAAAAAAGGAAGCTGAAAACGCTAGGGATAGAGCAAACAAGAGTGGGATAGAATTGGAACAAGAAAAGCAAAAGACAATTAATACACAGAAAGATTTCATTAAATACGTAGAACAAAATTGCAAAGAAAATCATGGCCAATTCTTTATTAAAAAAGGAGGAATTAAGGCTGGTATTGGTATAGAAGTAGAAGCTGAATGCAAAACCCCTAAACCTGCAAAAACCAATCAAACCCCTATCCAGCCAAAACACCTCCCAAGCTCTAAACAACCCCGCTCTCAAAGAGGATCAAAAGCGCAAGAGTTTATCGCTTATTTGCAAAAAGAATTAGAATTTCTGCCCTATTCGCAAAAAGCTATCGCTAAACAAGTGAATTTCTATAAACCAAGTTCTATCGCTTATTTAGAACTAGACCCTAGAGATTTTAAGGTTACAGAAGAATGGCAAAAAGAAAATCTAAAAATACGCTCTAAAGCTCAAGCTAAAATGCTTGAAATGAGAAACCCACAAGCCCACCTTCCAACCTCTCAAAGCCTTTTGTTCCTTCAAAAAATATTTGCTGATGTTAATAAAGAAATAAAAGCAGCTGCTAATACCGAGAAAAAAGTAGAAAAAGCGGGTTATGGTTATAGTAAAAGGATGTAGCGATTAAAAACATTACACCAAGTTTTTAATTATCTGTCGGCTTTTGAAAACATTTTTTATGGTGTTGTGGCGTTATTTGACAATAAAAGAGATCCTTATTTAAAAGCTTAAACTATCCCTAAAATAAGGTAAAACTTACAAATGGAGGTTAAAACGCGCAATAAAACTCCAAAGAGCCGACTTTTTTAATCGTAATTTGCTTATGGTTTAACAAAGTTTCTAAATGTTTAAAAGCGTTAGGATCTAGTATTAGGGGGGCTTCTTCTGCGCTTAAAGGGCGTCTGGAAATTAAAGCGAGCAATTCGTCTATACCGCAAGAAATCAATTTTTTAGCTTGAGCAGTGGATCGTTTAGGCAAACTCACGCAAAGCCCTTCAAAAAATAAAGAGCATTTTAATAATTCATCTTCGCTTAATTTAGGGGCTTTAAAGCTTGAGGGCCTGTCTATGGTGCTTAAATCCACTCTGGCTATATTGATTTGTTTTAAAAAGTCAGCGATGAGCTTTAAATTATTCGCACTATCATTCACGCCCTTAATCAACAGCACTTCAGCCACCAGTTGCCCTTGATAAATTTGAGAAAAGCTCAAAATCCCCTCTAAAATCTTGTTAATGTCTTTAGAATAGGGCTTATCCACTCTTTCAAAGGCTTTCAAATCAATAGCGTCTAAAGAAAATTTAACGATGTCAAATTCCTTTAAGGCTTGTTGGACCTTTGGCTCATAAAAGAGTGAGCCGTTGCTTAAAATCAAAGTTTTAACGCCCTTTAAAAAAGGCTTGACGCTTTGGATAAGCTCTAATAAATGAGGGTATAGCGTGGGTTCGCCATTAGCGGTAATGGTTAAAACATCAATGGGGGTAGCAAGGTTGTTTAGGGCGTTTTGAATGGCGTTAATCAAGGTTTCCACTTTGATCACTTCTTCCATGCACTCAATGGGCTTGGCTTTACCCAACTCGCAATAAATGCAATTGTAATTGCATTGTTTTTTAGAGGGCGATAAATCCACGCCCAAAGACTTCCCAAAACGCCTGGATAAAACAGGCCCAAAAACGACAGGCGGATTTTCTTTAGCCATTCTCTTCCTCTAAAAACACACGCTCTTTGCATTTAATGCATTCATGCACCTTTTTTTTGCGATAGATTCTTTCACTCATTAAATAATGGCACTTCTCGCAACGCTTGTTGATGGGCTTATGGTTGGATAAAAAATTGCATTTAGGGTAATTGTTACAGCCATAAAACGAGCCTTTCTTACTCCTTTTTAAGGCAATATCCCCTCCGCATTCTGGGCATTTCACGCCTTCTATTGTTTCTTTGGCGTTAGGGGTGTTTTTTAACGATTTGGTGTTTTTGCATTCAGGGTAGTTGTTGCAAGCCAAAAACGCCCCGTTTCTGCTGAATTTTTGCACCATTTCTCCTCCGCATTTTTCGCACAATTCTTGCGTGGCTTCATTATTAGCGGTTTCAGTTTGTTTGATGTATTTGCATTTAGGGTAATTGTTGCAAGCGATAAACTCCCCATAACGGCTATTCTTTTTTACTAATTCCCCTCCACATTTAGGGCATGATTGGCCGGTTTTTTCATGCACTTTTTGAGAGATGATATTCTTTTTCCCGGCTTCAATTTTATCCATAAAAGGGTAGTAAAAGTCCTTTAAGACTTGCTGGTAGTCAGCTTTATTTTGAGCGATATTGTCTAGTTCCTCTTCTAAAGAAGCGCTGAATTTGGAATCCACGATTTCTTCAAAATGCTTTTCTAAAATTTCTATCACTTTAAACGCACTCTCTAAAGCGCTGATCTGCTTTTTTTCTACCTTGATGTAGTCTCTGTTTTGTAAAAGAGAAATCGTTGGGGCGTAGGTGCTGGGCCTGCCTATGCCTAAACTTTCTAAAACTTTAATCAAACTCGCTTCTGAATAGCGTGCTGGAGGCTCTGTAACATGGGCGTTGCTCTCTAGTTTTTCTAATTTAATGGGATCATTTTCTTTCAAATTGGGGAGCAATTTGTCCTTATCGTCATTGCCTAAGATTTTATAATAGCCATCAAAAAGGAGTTTTCTGCCACTCGCTTTAAACTCGCCCTTTTCGCAAGCCACAACCACGCTTTGGCTTTCAAAAAGAGCGTCTTGCATTTGAGAAGCTAAGAAGCGTTTATAAATTAAAGTATAGAGCTTTAATCCTTCAGGCTTAAGGTAGTCTTTTAAAGCGTTTGGCTCTAAAATAATAGAAGTGGGTCTGATCGCTTCATGGGCTTCTTGGGCGTTTTTATTCTTGCTGGAATAGACTTTGGCTTTAGGGGGTAGGTAGTCTTTGCCATAGTCTTTTAAAATCTTATTCCTCGCTTCTTCTAAAGCCTCTTTAGCGATATTCAAGCTATCAGTCCTCATGTAAGTGATCACTCCCATAACCCCTTGCGGGGTGGCTACGCCTTCATACAATTTTTGAGCGATACTCATGGTTTTTGTGGGCGAAAAACCTAAAAGACTGGAAGCGCTTTGCTGTAAAGTAGAAGTCATGAAAGGGGGCGGTGTGGGGGATTTTTTAGATTTTTTAACGATACTAGAGATAGTGTAGCTTTCTTTTTCTAATTCGTTTTTAATTTCTTGGGCTTTTTTTTCATCAATGAGTTCTTGGGCTTTGAGTTTGTTGCCCTTATAGCTGATGAGTTGTGCTTCTAAATGCGGCTCAAACAAAGCGTCTAGCGTGAAGTAGGTTAAAGGCTTAAAGGCTTTGATTTCCCTTTCTCTATCAATCACAAGCTTTAAAGCCGCGCTTTGCACCCGCCCAGCGCTCAAACCTTTAGTGATTTTAGATGAAATCAACGAGCTGAGCTTGAAACCCACGATCCGATCTAAAAAACGCCTGGCTTGTTGGGCATTGACCTTAGACATGTCAATTTGTCGTGGGGTTTTTAGGGCGTTTAAAATCGCATTTTGCGTGATCTCATGAAAAACAATCCTAGGATAGCTCTCCAATTTCCCCCCAATCAAACATGCCACATGATAGCCTATCGCTTCCCCCTCTCTGTCTTCATCGGTAGCGATATAAGTAATAGATGCTTTTTTAGAAAGCTCTATGATCTGTTTGACAAGCTCTTTATGGTCTTTATCCACGACATAATTAGGAGTGAAGCCTGTTTCATCAATCTTAATGCCTAAAGCGAATTTGGATAAATCCCTAACATGCCCTTTAGAGGCAATGACTTCGTAATTTTTATCCAAAAAATTTTTAATTGTTTTGGCTTTTGCGGGGGATTCTACGATAATAAGGTGCTTCATTGAACGCCTTTAATAAAATGTTTATACCTATTAATGAATGATTGTAGCATAGAATTTTGACTAAACGATTCATTAAACCATAAAAACTATAACGGCGCTAAAAATCAAAGAGTTGGAACACCCTTTGCTTGACTAACAGCAAATATCTATGCAAAGGATGCAAACATGAGTTTTAGGATAAATACCAATATCGCCGCTTTAACTTCTCATGCGGTAGGGGTTCAAAACAACAGAGACCTTTCAAGCTCGCTTGAAAAGTTAAGCTCAGGGCTTAGGATCAATAAAGCCGCTGATGATTCTAGTGGGATGGCGATCGCTGATAGCTTAAGGAGTCAAAGCGCGAATTTGGGTCAAGCGATCCGCAACGCTAATGACGCTATTGGTATGGTTCAAACCGCTGATAAAGCGATGGATGAGCAAATCAAAATCTTAGACACCATTAAAACCAAAGCCGTTCAAGCCGCTCAAGACGGGCAAACTTTAGAAAGCCGAAGAGCGCTCCAGAGCGATATTCAAAGGTTGTTAGAAGAACTGGACAATATCGCTAACACCACAAGCTTTAACGGCCAACAAATGCTTTCAGGAAGTTTTTCTAACAAAGAATTTCAAATTGGCGCGTATTCTAACACCACGGTTAAGGCGTCCATTGGCTCAACGAGCTCAGATAAGATTGGGCATGTGCGCATGGAAACCTCTTCTTTTAGCGGTGAAGGCATGCTCGCTAGCGCAGCGGCACAAAACTTGACTGAAGTGGGATTGAATTTCAAACAAGTCAATGGCGTGAACGATTATAAGATTGAAACCGTGCGCATTTCTACGAGCGCTGGCACAGGGATTGGGGCGTTAAGCGAAATCATCAATCGCTTTTCTAACACTCTAGGCGTTAGGGCTTCTTATAACGTCATGGCCACCGGCGGTACACCAGTACAATCAGGAACCGTGAGGGAGCTCACCATTAATGGCGTAGAAATTGGAACCGTGAATGATGTGCATAAAAACGACGCTGACGGGAGGTTGACTAACGCCATTAACTCCGTCAAAGATCGCACCGGCGTGGAAGCGAGCTTGGATATTCAAGGGCGCATTAATTTGCACTCCATTGACGGGCGCGCGATTTCTGTGCATGCAGCGAGCGCGAGCGGTCAGGTTTTTGGGGGAGGGAATTTTGCAGGGATTTCTGGGACACAGCATGCGGTTATTGGGCGCTTAACCTTGACCAGAACCGACGCTAGAGACATCATTGTGAGCGGTGTGAATTTTAGCCATGTGGGCTTTCATTCCGCTCAAGGGGTGGCAGAATACACCGTGAATTTGAGAGCGGTTAGGGGTATTTTTGATGCGAATGTGGCTTCAGCAGCCGGGGCGAACGCTAATGGCGCGCAAGCGGAGACCAATTCTCAAGGTATAGGGGCTGGGGTAACAAGCCTTAAAGGGGCGATGATTGTGATGGACATGGCAGATTCTGCACGCACGCAATTAGACAAGATCCGCTCGGATATGGGTTCGGTGCAAATGGAATTGGTTACCACCATTAATAATATTTCTGTAACCCAAGTGAATGTTAAAGCGGCTGAATCTCAAATCAGAGACGTGGATTTTGCTGAAGAGAGCGCGAACTTTTCTAAATACAATATTTTGGCACAAAGTGGGAGTTTTGCTATGGCGCAAGCGAATGCGGTGCAACAGAATGTCTTAAGGCTTTTACAATAACAGCCCTTGATTTAAGGGGGCGTTAGCCCTTTTTATCAGTTATTTTTATAAGTTAGAATGATGGATATTTATCAAAAAAACTTACAAGCTCTTTTCAAAAAAGACCCTCTTTTGTTCGCAAAGCTCAAAGCCATTAAAGAAAACAAAAAATACGAAGTGTTTTTAGGGAATGATAGCGCGAATTTCAACCTCTTAGATAAAGAAACAAACACGCCCTTATTTGAAAAAAGCCCGCTAGATTCAAGCTTAGAGCTATACAAAAATAGCGAAATTTACATGCTTTATCCTTATTTGTATTATTTTGGCTTGGGTAATGGGGTGTTTTATCGCTTGCTTTTGGGCAATGGCAATTTAAAACGCTTGGTGGTCATTGAGCCTGAAATAGAAATTATTTTCATTGTGCTGAATCTCTTGGATTTTTCCACTGAGATTTTAGAAAATCGTTTGATTTTATTGCATGCAAGTTTTTGCAATTACAACATGATCGCTTCCTTATTTGATATGGATAAAAAATCTCGTTTATACGCAAGAATGTATGATTTAAAACTTTTTAACGCTTATTATGAACGATACTCCAATCAAATGATAGAAATCAACCAGCATTTCACACGCGCTTTAGAGCATGGCGCTATTAGCGTGGGCAATGACGCTAAAGACGCGCTCATAGGCATCAAACAGCATGCCACTAATCTGCCTGAAGTCATCAAAAGCCCTAGTTTAGTGGATTTTGTGAACGCTTTAAAAAACAGAGACACCGCTATCATTGTTTCAACCGGGCCCAGTTTAAACAAGCAACTCCCCCTTTTAAAAGAAATCGCCCCTTACGCAACGCTTTTTTGCATAGACGCTTCTTTCCCTATTTTGGCTAAAGCCGGTATCAAGCCTGATATTGTGCTGTCTTTAGAAAGGGTGGATTTAACGGCGAAATTCTACGAAGAAACCCCCTTAGATTTTCAAGAAGGCGTTATTTTTGCTCTGACTTCCATTGTGCATAAACGATTGATTCAAGCGATTAAAAAGGGGGTTAAGCAATTCAGTTTCCGCCCCTTTGGCTATACCAACCTTTTTGATTTGCACCAGTATGGTTATGTGGGCATAGGCATGAGCGCAGCGAACATGGCGTATGAATTAGTGGTGCATTCTCGTTTCAAAAGGTGCGTGTTTATCGGGCAAGATTTGAGCTTTTCGCAAAGCGGTAACAGCCACGCTAGTGGGGCGATTTATGGCGATAGAGAGATCAAGCCTAAAAAAGATAAAGATAAGATTTTTATAGAAAAATACGGGGGTAATGGGGAAGTAGAGACCACTTTAGTGTGGAAACTTTTCTTAGAATTTTTTGAAAAAGATATTTTCAACACGCCCTATAAATTAGAAGTCATTAACGCTACTGAAGGGGGGGCTAGGATTAAAGGGACTAAAGAAATGCCCTTTAAAGAAGTGTGCGAAAAAATAGACAAATCCAAGCCAAAGCCTCCTATTAATCTTATTTATCCCACCCAATCAGAGCAAGATAAAAATTTAAAGATCGCCAAGCAAAAATGCGAAGAGATCATCAAATACGCCAATGAGAAAAAAACGCAAGTTGAAGAAGCGTTTTTAAAGGTGGCAGAATTTTTAGAAAAAGTGGAAAAGCTTCATGAAGAAAAAAATTAGAAGAGTTGGATTTTGAAGAATTAGAAAATTTGAGCGCTGAAATTGATAACATTAAAGAGCTTTTTGATGACAAACAATTCAATTCGTATTTTATGGATGCGATACAATCTTACATCTTCCACCAGGAATTGCATATCGCTGAAATCGTGTGTAAAAAAACGAGTAATGAAGACGAATTAAGGGCTAAGCAATTAGAATACATTTACGCGCACAAATACTGGCTTTTTAGTTTAGCGGGTGGGATGGATTGCGTGATAGAAGCGATTAAAATGGCTTTGAAGGAATGGTAAAACACCCCTTTTTAAGCGTATGTGTCTAGGCTGGAATAAATTTCAGGGGTATTTTCGCCATCAATAAGGCTTTTTTCAACTTGGGATTTATCTTTAATCTCGCCGTCGTTATTGATAGCGTTTAAAGCTTGTAACCGGTCAAAATCAGGGGCGTTTTGCGTATTATCTTGGCTGAAACCATCTTGAATGCTGCTTTGTTGTAAATCCTGCTCTACTTGATTCCTATCTTTTATGGTTGCGTCATTATTGATATTGTTCAAGGTTTGGAGCTGTGTGAAATTAGGGGTGTAATGGGTGTTGATGGTCATGTTTTATCCTTTTTAGCTTTTTACACGCTCAATCGTGGATCATCATTATAGCAATAATCCATTAAATCGCCCAATCGTAAAACCTTGCATGAGTTTTCAATCAAATCAAAAACTTCCATGAGTTTAGAAAGCTCTCTGTGGTAGGCAAAAATCCCACACCCCTTAATGAAAACAAAATATTTTTTGCTCTCTTGCAATTGGCGTAAAATTTCTGTATCCGCTCTTTCTTGCCAGCTGTCATAGTCTTTGGGGTTAAAAATGGAAATTTCTTCGCCCAAAGAACGATACCCTAAATAATCTCTAGGGAGCAATCGGTTGTGGCGCAAGGAATACGCCAAACTATAAGGAGGGCGCGCGTAAGCGATGAATTTAGCGTCCAAAAACTCCCGATACACGCTCGCATGAATGGGCGAATCCAGGCTCGCTTCTTTCCAGCGGTAATCCATCTTGTCATGCAAAACCAATAAGGTGTTTTCATTCAATTGATCAAAAACAGCGTTTTTTTTATTGATCACAAATTGATTCGCGCCAATGCGTGCTGAAATAGAGCCTTGATAAAGCCCAAAAAAACCCTTTCTAAACATGGATAATGAAATGCTTTTGAGCGAATGAATCAGATTGCTGTCAATGCCTCTTGTGTGTGTGTTCATGTTTGGCATGATAACAAGTTTTGTTCGTTTTGTCTAATAGAGGGCATAAGTTAGGGGATCGCTAAAATTAAATCAACTCTATAAAAAATCCTAATTTAATGCTAGTAAATAAATTTAGTGATACAGACTAAACTTTAAAGAAAAATCGGGTAATTTTTATCACTTTTTCAAAACAAGTGATAGATTATTAACTTTTTGCGCTATAATGCGAGGGTTCTTTCATCAAGAATGGTGATTGACGAGATTTTTCAAATAATGATGTTAAGAAGAATTAAAGTAGGTTCTGATTTGAATAAAAAAGAGAGTTTGTTAGATGCGTTTGTTAAAACCTATCTGCAGATTTTAGAACCCATTAGCTCTAAACGCTTGAAAGAGTTGGCGAATTTGAAAGTGTCTTGTGCGACGATCAGGAATTATTTTCAAATCCTTTCTAAAGAAGGCATGCTCCATCAAGCCCATTCTAGCGGCGCTAGATTGCCCACTTTTAAGGCGTTTGAAAACTATTGGCACAAGTCGTTGCGCTTTGAAGTTTTAAAGGTGAATGAAAAACGCCTAAAAAGCGCGAGTGAAAATTTTGGGCTTTTTGTGCTGTTAAAAAAACCCAGTTTGGAGCGTTTAGAAAGAGTCATTGAATGCGAAAAACGCTTTTTGATTTTGGACTTTTTGGCGTTTTCTTGCACGCTGGGTTACAGCGTTAAAATGGAGAAGTTTTTATTAGAACTTGTGGGCAAAAGCGTTAAAGAAGTGCGTTCAATCGCTGCTTCTGTCAATGCGTTGAGTTTGGCTAGGCAATTAGAGCGTTTGGAGTATTCCAACACACAAATCACACGCTTTAATCTGATGGGGTTAAAAACGCTTTTAAACAGCCCTTTATTTTTTGACATTTTAGGGGGTAAGGTTTTAGAGCGTTTGAAAAAGGGTTTGCATTTTATAGAGCCTGATTGCATGCTAGTAACACGCCCCATAGAATTTCAAAACGAGCGGATGCAACTACTTTGCGTGGGGAAACTAGAATGCGATTATGAAGGGTTTTTTCAAACGATTTCTAAGGAGGAATAATGAAAGATGAACACAACCAAGAACACGATTATTTAAGCCAAAAAGAGCCAGAGTCTTATCAAAAGGCTTGCACTTGCAAAGAACAACAAGGTGGAGAAAAGCAAGAAGCGGGCGAAAAAGAATGCGAGATCAAGGAAGATTTTGAGCTTAAGTATAAAGAAATGCACGAAAAATACTTGAGAGTGCATGCGGATTTTGAAAACGTGAAAAAGCGCTTAGAAAGAGACAAGAGCATGGCGTTAGAGTATGCGTATGAAAAAATCGCATTGGATCTATTGCCGGTGATTGATGCGCTTCTTGGGGCTCATAAGAGCGCTGTAGAAGTGGATAAAGAGAGCGCTTTAACCAAAGGCTTGGAGCTTACGATGGAAAAGTTGCATGAAGTTTTGGCAAGGCATGGCATTGAGGGGATTGAATGCTTAGAAGAATTTGATCCTAATTTCCACAATGCGATCATGCAAGTCAAAAGCGAAGAAAAAGAAAACGGGAAAATCGTGCAAGTTTTGCAACAGGGCTACAAGTATAAGGGTAGGGTTTTAAGGCCGGCAATGGTGAGCATTGCTAAAAACGATTAAAACATTTATTTTAATAAGAAAGGATAACGCATGGGAAAAGTTATTGGAATTGATTTAGGGACAACCAACTCCGCAATGGCGGTGTATGAAGGCAATGAAGCAAAGATTATTGCGAATAAAGAGGGTAAAAACACCACTCCTTCTATTGTAGCTTTTACGGATAAGGGCGAGATTTTAGTGGGCGAGAGTGCCAAAAGACAAGCGGTAACCAACCCAGAAAAAACCATTTATTCTATTAAAAGAATCATGGGTTTGATGTTTAATGAAGATAAGGCTAAAGAAGCCGAAAAACGCTTGCCTTATAAGATTGTGGATAGGAATGGGGCTTGCGCGATTGAGATTTCGGGTAAAATTTATACCCCTCAAGAAATTTCAGCCAAAATTTTAATGAAGCTCAAAGAAGACGCTGAAAGCTATTTAGGCGAGAGCGTTACTGAAGCGGTTATCACGGTTCCGGCTTATTTTAACGACAGCCAAAGGAAAGCGACTAAAGAAGCCGGCACGATTGCAGGGCTTAATGTTTTAAGGATCATCAATGAGCCTACAAGCGCAGCGTTAGCTTATGGCTTGGATAAAAAAGAGAGCGAAAAAATCATGGTTTATGATTTGGGTGGGGGGACTTTTGATGTTACCGTTTTAGAAACAGGCGATAATGTTGTAGAAGTTTTAGCCACAGGGGGCGATGCGTTCTTAGGGGGCGATGATTTTGACAATCGTGTGATTGATTTCTTAGCGAGTGAATTTAAAAGCGAAACGGGCATTGAAATTAAAAACGATGTGATGGCGTTGCAACGCTTGAAAGAAGCCGCTGAAAACGCTAAAAAAGAATTGAGCTCTGCGATGGAAACTGAAATCAATTTGCCCTTTATCACCGCAGACGCTACCGGGCCTAAACACTTGGTGAAAAAACTCACTAGGGCTAAATTTGAAAGCTTGACAGAAGATCTAGTGGACGAAACGATTTCTAAAATTGAAAGCGTGATCAAAGACGCAGGGCTAACCAAAAATGAGATTTCAGAAGTGGTGATGGTGGGCGGCTCCACTCGTATCCCTAAAGTCCAAGAAAGGGTGAAAGCCTTTATCAACAAAGATTTGAATAAAAGCGTCAATCCTGATGAAGTCGTGGCGGTGGGCGCGAGCATTCAAGGGGGCGTGTTGAAAGGCGATGTGAAAGATGTGCTTTTATTAGATGTTACGCCTTTAAGCCTTGGGATTGAAACTTTAGGGGGCGTGATGACTAAAGTGATTGATAGAGGCACGACTATCCCGGCGAAAAAATCTCAAGTGTTCTCAACCGCTGAAGACAACCAGCCCGCTGTATCCATTATGGTTTTACAAGGAGAGAGAGAATTGGCAAGGGATAATAAATCGTTGGGTAAATTTGATTTGCAAGGCATCGCTCCCGCTCCAAGAGGCGTGCCGCAAATTGAAGTAACCTTTGATATTGACGCTAACGGGATTTTAACCGTGTCAGCGCAAGATAAAAATACCGGTAAAAGCCAAGAGATTAAAATTTCTGGCTCTAGCGGGTTGTCTGATAGCGAAATTGAAAAAATGGTTAAAGACGCTGAATTGCACAAAGAAGAAGACGCTAGGAAAAAAGAAGTGATTGAAGCGAGAAACCATGCCGATAGTTTGGCGCACCAAACCCAAAAGAGCCTTGATGAGCATAAAACGAATTTGAATGAAAACGACGCTAACGAGATCCAAAACGCCATTAACGCTCTTAAAGAGTGCGTCAAAAACGATAACGCTACTAAAGCTGAGCTTGAAGACAAGACAAAATTATTAGCGCAAGCGGCTCAAAAATTAGGCGAAGCTATGGCGAATAAAAACAACGCCGAGCAACCCAAGAAAAAAGACGACGATGTGATTGATGCGGAAGTGGAGTGAAACGCTTTTAAAAACTTCTTTCAAGCGGGCGGTTTTAATCAAAACCCGCTTGCTTTCCTCATTTTCATCAAAATAGGATACCGATTGCAAAATCTAAAAAATAGCGTTTTTTAATCCAAATATCAAAGCTTGATTGTAATCAAGCGATAGCTTTTTTTAAGGTTTAGCTTAAAAGCGTTGGTGGATTTTAGGAAAATCCCTTATGGGGGGAGTTCCTTTTTTGTATATGGCTATTTCTTAATGGCTCGCGCTAGATGGCTCTAATTCAAAACACGCAGTGGGGATTTGATTAAATTCGTTAGCAAAACGTAAAAAATCGTTGGTAATATTTTCAAGATGGGATTCTAAATCGTCATAGCTCTCTTGGTAGTATGTGTCTCCATTAGGATCAATGATTTTGTCATACGCTAGGCATTTTTGACACTCTTTTTCCCCATTCTCCTCTATGGATCGACCTATGCAAAGATAAAACTTTTCTGCATCATTGCACCAATAGTAAGCAAACCAAAGGAAAAAACCTTTTGTTGGGGTTGGTTTTTTGCGATTGACAAATCCTTCCCCTAAAATATCCTGACGGCAAAAGGCGATGGATGGCTCATTAGATAAATTCCCAGAGCCAAGACTGATTTTACACGCATAACCCCATGGCGCTAAAAACTTGTTCAGCCCGTTTTGGCATGAACCATACTTTGGTATTTTTGGAGTTCTGCCTGTTTGTTTTTCCTCTTGCACTTTAGCGTCTATTAACGCTGTAAATTCTCTTAACAAGTCTTGAAACGCTTTTCTTTGCTCTTCATTCCATTCTATCGTTTTCATTGAAAGCTCCTTAATCCATCTCAATAAACCAACATTTTATCCTAAACTTATTCCATTTAACGAGTTTAGGCATAATCGCAAAATTGAATTTTATTGTTTGTTATAGGAGGAATGATGATTATCACCGCAATGCAAGACGCCATAGGCCGCACTCCCGTTTTTAAATTCACTAACAAGGATTACCCCATTCCATTAAAGTCCGCTATTTACGCCAAACTGGAGCATTTAAACCCGGGAGGGAGCGTTAAAGATCGCTTAGGCCAATACCTTATAGAAGAAGGGTTTAAAACGGGCAAAATCACTTCTAAAACAACCATCATTGAGCCTACCGCAGGCAATACCGGCATCGCTCTAGCCTTAGTGGCGCTCAAGCACCATCTCAAAACCATCTTTGTTGTCCCGGAAAAATTCAGCACAGAAAAACAGCAAATCATGAGGGCTTTGGGGGCTTTAGTGATCAACACGCCTACTAGCGAGGGGATTTCTGGTGCCATTAAAAAAAGTAAAGAGTTAGCCGAAAGTATCCCTAATAGCTATTTGCCCTTACAATTTGAAAACCCTGATAATCCCGCCGCTTACTACCACACTCTAGCCCCTGAGATTGTCCAAGAATTAGGCACAAATTTTACGAGCTTTGTAGCTGGGATAGGGAGTGGTGGCACTTTTGCTGGCACGGCTAAGTATTTGAAAGAACGCATTCCTAATATTCGTTTGATTGGGGTGGAGCCGGAGGGTTCTATTTTGAATGGGGGCGAGCCTGGGCCTCATGAAATTGAGGGCATTGGCGTGGAATTCATCCCCCCTTTTTTTGCAAACTTGGATATTGATGGCTTTGAAACGATCTCAGATGAAGAGGGTTTTAGCTACACTAGGAAGTTAGCCAAGAAAAACGGCTTATTAGTGGGGAGCTCTAGCGGGGCCGCTTTTGCGGCAGCACTGAAAGAAGCACAACGCCTTCCTGAAGGCAGCCAGGTTTTAACCATTTTCCCGGATGTTGCCGATCGTTATCTTTCTAAAGGTATTTATTTATAAATTCATAAAAAGGAAAAATCATGCACATGCAAACCAAATTAATCCATGGAGGCATTAGTGAGGACGCGACAACGGGGGCGGTGAGCGTGCCTATTTATCAAACTTCCACCTACCGCCAAGACGCTATAGGCCGCCACAAGGGCTATGAATACTCTCGCTCAGGCAACCCCACGCGCTTTGCTTTAGAAGAGCTCATCGCCGATTTAGAAGGGGGGGTTAAGGGGTTTGCTTTTGCCTCTGGACTAGCTGGAATCCACGCCGTTTTTTCCCTTTTACAATCAGGCGATCATGTGTTATTAGGCGATGATGTTTATGGGGGGACTTTCCGCTTGTTTAATAAAGTGCTTGTCAAAAACGGGCTTTCTTGCACCATTATAGACACTAGCGATATATCCCAAATCAAAAAGGCTATCAAGCAAAACACCAAAGCCCTTTATTTAGAAACCCCTAGTAACCCTTTGCTTAAAATCACGGATTTAGTGCAATGCGCCAGTGTCGCTAAAGATCATGGTTTGCTCACTATCGTGGATAACACCTTTGCCACCCCCTATTGCCAAAACCCGCTTCTTTTGGGAGCGGACATTGTGGTGCATAGCGGCACAAAATATTTAGGCGGGCATAGCGATGTGGTTGCCGGTCTTGTAACCACTAATGATGAAGCGCTAGCCCAAGAGATCGCTTTTTTCCAAAACGCTATCGGTGGGGTTTTGGGCCCTCAAGACAGCTGGCTGTTGCAAAGAGGGATTAAAACGCTGGGATTACGCATGGAAGCCCATCAAAAAAACGCCCTTTGTGTGGCTGAGTTTTTAGAAAAACACCCTAAAGTAGAAAGGGTTTATTACCCGGGCTTGCCCACTCACCCTAATTACGAGCTGGCCAAAAAACAGATGCACGGCTTTAGCGGGATGCTCTCTTTCACCCTCAAAAATGACAGCGAAGCGGTTGCTTTTGTAGAAAGCCTTAAACTATTCATTTTAGGCGAGAGTTTGGGCGGGGTGGAAAGTTTGGTGGGGATTCCGGCGTTTATGACCCATGCGTGTATCCCTAAAGAACAACGAGAAGCTGCCGGGATTAGAGATGGCTTGGTGCGCTTGTCTGTGGGGATTGAGCATGAACAGGATCTGTTAGAAGATTTAGAGCAAGCGTTCGCTAAAATAAGCTAAAGTTTCATTACAATTTATGAATAAAGGAGTTAAAAACATGAAAATGAATGTAGAGAGTTTTAATTTGGATCACACCAAAGTCAAAGCCCCTTATGTGCGTGTCGCTGATCGCAAAAAGGGCACTAATGGGGATGTGATTGTCAAATACGATGTGCGCTTCAAGCAACCCAACCAAGATCACATGGACATGCCTAGCCTACACTCTTTAGAGCATTTAGTCGCTGAGATCATCCGCAACCATGCCAATTATGTCGTGGATTGGTCGCCTATGGGTTGCCAAACGGGATTTTATCTCACGGTGTTAAACCATGACAATTACACAGAGGTTTTAGAGGTTTTAGAAAAGACAATGCAAGACGTGTTAAAGGCTAAAGAAGTGCCTGCTAGCAATGAAAAGCAATGCGGTTGGGCGGCTAACCACACTTTAGAGGGCGCCAAGAATTTAGCGCGCGCTTTTTTAGACAAACGCGCTGAGTGGTCTGAAGTGGGGGTTTGATTGGTGGGGTAATGATTTTTACCCCCCTATCCCCTTACCCATTATTTTACCCATTTTGCCCATAAGCGTTAAATGCCAATCAAAAACCATCGTATCGGTGTTAATATCATGTAAAAATTAATGTTATGAATCTCTTGTATTAGAAGGATTTCAATGAGAAAATTGATTTTACTCATCTTTTTCACGCTGGCACTTTCAATATCGGCAAAAGAAGTCAAAATCGTGTTTTTAGAAACTTCAGACATTCATGGGTGGCTTTTTTCGTATGATTATGCGATTGGCGAGCAAAAACCCAATAACGGCTTGACAAGGATTGCGGCTTTAATCAAAAAGCAAAGGGCTGAAAATAAAAATGTGGTTTTGATTGACAGCGGGGATTTGTTGCAGGGTAATAGCGCGGAGTTGTTTAATGATGAGCCTATCCACCCGCTAGTTAGAGCCGAAAACGATTTGAAATTTGACATTCGTGTGCTTGGCAATCATGAGTTTAACTTCAGTAAAGATTTTTTAGAAAAAAATATTAAGGGGTTTAATGGCGGTGTCGTGAACGCGAATATTATCAAAATTGCGGACAATAAGCCGTTTGTGAAACCTTATATGATTAAAAAAATTGATGGCGTGAGGGTGGCGGTTGTGGGGTTTTTGGTGCCGCACATCCCAACTTGGGAGGCCTCTACGCCTGAACATTTTGCAGGCTTGAAGTTTTTGGACGCTGAAGAAGCGTTAAAAAAGACTTTGAAAGAGCTGAAAGGGAAGTATGATATTTTGATTGGCGCTTTTCATTTGGGGCGAGAAGATGAGAAAGGTGGCGACGGGATACCGGATTTAGCGAAAAAATTCCCGCAATTTGACATCATTTTTGCCGGGCATGAGCATGCGGTTTATAACACCAAAGTGGGAAAGGTGCATACCATTGAGCCTGGAGCGTATGGGGCTTATCTGGCAAAGGGTGTGGTGGTGTTTGACACTCAAACAAAGAAAAAAACCATAACGACTGAAAATTTACCCACAAAAGATATTCCAGAAGATGAAGAATTAGCGAAAAAATACGAATATGTGGATAAAAAATCAAAAGAATACGCTAATGAAGTGGTTGGCGAAGTGACAAAAACCTTTATTGACAGGCCTGATTTTATCACAGGAGGAGAAAAAATCACCACGATGCCAACCGCCGTCTTGCAAGAAACACCGGTGATAGAATTGATCAACAAAGTCCAAAAATATTACGCAAACGCCGATGTTTCAGCGGCAGCCTTATTCAATTTTGGGGCGAATTTGAAAAAAGGGCCTTTCAAAAGAAAAGATGTCGCCTACATTTACAAGTTCGCTAATACGCTCATTGGGGTGCATATCACGGGTGAAAACCTGTTGAAATACATGGAATGGTCATACCGATTTTACAACCAGTTGCAACCGGGCGATTTGACGATCAGTTTTAATGAAAACGTTCGCGGCTATAACTTTGATATGTTTTCTGGCGTGAAATACCAAGTTGACGTTACCAAACCCGCCGGGCAAAGGATTATTAATCCGACAATTAACGGAAAACCCATTGATTTAAAAGCGGTGTATAAATTAGCGATCAACAATTACCGATTTGGGACATTATCCACGACTTTAAAATTGGTTACAGACGCTGATAGGTATTATGATTCTTACGATGCATTGCAAGATAACGGGCAAATACGGGATTTGATCATCCAATACATCACGGAAGAAAAAGGTGGGAAGGTAACCCCTGAACTGGAACATAACTGGGAAATCATCAACTACGATTTCAAAAACCCGCTGCTAAAAAAATTGAGAGAAAAATTAAAAGAAGGGAGCATCAAAATCCCCACTTCAAAAGACGGGAGGACTTTGAACGTCAGATCTATTAAGGAAAGTGAAATTAAATAAGATTTTTATTTTTATTATTTATTCTTTAAGCCTAACTTAAAAAGGAATGTTCTATAATCCTAGATTGTTGGCTTTTCGCTTTTTTCAGCGGTTTTCAAACCACCGGATTTTAATTTTACTTTGCGCCACTCATTTTTCGGGGGGGGGGTGCATTTGGAAGCTGAACTCTCAAATTAGGGTTTGACTTAAAAATGATTTATAGGAGATGAATGATGTTTGCTTCAGTATTTGCTTCGCTAGGGACTCGTATTATGTTTGTCGTGCTAGCCGCTCTTTTAGGTTTAGGGGGGCTTTTTATTGGTTTTGTAAAGGTTATACAAAAAGATGTGTTAGTGCAACTCATGGAGCATTTAGAAACCGGGCAATACAAAAAGCGTGAAAAAACGCTCGCTTACATGACAAAAATTATTGAACAGGGCATTCATGAGTATTACAAAAATTTTGACAATGCTACTGCAAGAAAAATGGCGTTGGATTATTTCAAACGCATTAACGACGATAAGGGCATGATTTATATGGTGGTGGTGGATAAAAACGGGGTAGTGCTGTTTGATCCGGTCAATCCTAAAACCGTAGGCCAATCAGGGCTTGACGCTCAGAGCGTTGATGGGGTGTATTATGTTAGGGGGTATTTGGAAGCGGCTAAAAAAGGGGGAGGCTACACTTATTATAAAATGCCTAAATACGATGGAGGCGTGCCGGAGAAAAAATTCGCCTACTCGCATTATGATGAGGTGTCTCAAATGGTGATCGCAACGACTTCTTATTACACTGACATTAACACAGAAAATAAAGCGATTAAAGAAGGCGTGAATAAGGTTTTTAATGAAAACACCGCAAAATTATTCCTTTGGATACTGACAGCGACGATAGCGTTAGTGGTTTTGACGCTCATATACGCTAAACTAAGGATCGTGAAACGCATTGATGAATTGGTCCTTAAAATCAACGCTTTTAGCCATGGGGATAAGGATTTGAGGGCCAAAATTGATGTGGGTGATCGCAACGATGAAATCTCGCAAGTGGGCCGTGGGATCAATTTGTTTGTGGAAAACGCCCGCTTGATTATGGAAGAGATTAAAGGCATTTCCACTTCCAATAAAACTTCAATGGACAAATTAGTCCAAATCGCGCAAGAAACCCAAAAGAGCATGAAAGATTCCTCAACCACTCTAAATTCCGTAAAAAATAAAGCCACGGATGTAGCGAGCATGATGAATGCTTCCATAGAGCAGTCTCAAGGGTTAAGGAAGCGTTTGATTGAAACGCAAGGGCTTGTCAAAGAGAGCAAGGATGCGATCGGGGATTTATTTTCTCAAATCATAGAGAGCGCGCACACTGAAGAGGAACTCTCTAGTAAAGTGGAGCAGCTAAGCCGTAACGCTGATGATGTCAAATCCATTTTGGATATTATCAATGATATTGCCGATCAGACGAATCTGTTAGCCCTAAACGCTGCTATTGAAGCCGCAAGGGCTGGCGAGCATGGCAGAGGCTTTGCGGTGGTGGCGGATGAGGTTAGGAATTTAGCCGGGCGCACTCAAAAGTCTTTAGCCGAAATCAATTCCACTATCATGGTGATTGTCCAAGAAATCAATGATGTGAGTTCGCAAATGAATCTCAATTCGCAAAAAATGGAGCGCTTGAGCGATATGAGTAAAAGCGTGCAAGAAACTTACGAAAAAATGAGTTCTAATTTAAGCTCAGTCGTGTCAGATAGCAATCAAAGCATGGACGATTACGCTAAATCCGGACACCAAATTGAAGCTATGGTAAGCGATTTTGTAGAAGTGGAAAAAGTGGCTTCTAAAACTTTAGCGGATTCTTCAGATATTTTAAATATCGCTACGCATGTGAGTGGAACGACTATGAATTTAGACAAACAAGTGAATTTGTTTAAAACTTAATCAGGAGGAGTTTATTATAAAAGGGTTGGATTGTTAAAAGTTTCTGTGATCACGGCGTGTTTTAATAGCGAAAAAACCATTGAAGACACCATTCTTTCCGTGCTTAATCAAACTTATAAAAACATTGAATACATCATTATAGATGGGGCTAGCGCGGATAGCACTTTAGAAATCATTCAAAAATATAGAGATAGAATCGCTTGCGTGATGAGTGAAAAAGATAAGGGCATTTATGACGCTATGAATAAGGGCATAAAGCGCTCTAGTGGGGATATTATCGCTTTATTGAATAGCGATGATTTTTACAAAGATGAGTTTGTAATAGAAAAAGTGGTGCATGAGTTTGAAAACAAAAATTGCGATAGCGTGTATGCGGATCTGGTTTTTGTCAAACCGGATCGTTTAGAAAAAGTGGTCCGTTATTATGAAAGCGGGGAGTTTAGCCCTAAAACCTTGCTTTATGGCGTGGTGCCAGCCCACCCCACGCTCTTTGTTAAAAAAGCCATTCATGAACGCTACGGGCTATACAAAACCGATTATAAAATTTCAGCGGATTTTGAGATGATCATCCGCTTGTTTGTGGTGCAAAAAATAAGCTTTTCTTACTTGAAAGAAGTGTTAGTTATCATGCGCACCGGGGGAGTTAGCGCAAGGGGGTTTAAAAGCCTTTTATTAAGGAATAAAGAAAACATAAGAGCATGTAAAGAAAACGGCATTCAAGCGAATGTTTTTTCCATGTTTTTGAAATACCCTAGGAAAATCATGGGCTTATTTAAAAGGGGAAAAGGGGGATTAAAACGAAACGATTAAAGAAAGATTAGCGTTAAATCGTGGTTTGAATCTTTCTTGATGGTTGTTGTAGGTGTAAAAAACATTCCTCACTAAAGGCATTTCAATCCCTAATTGCAAGGACAAATAGCCGATAAAATCCACGATAAAACCAAAACGAAAAGGGGCTTGGAAAAAGGTTTTCTTGGTTCTAGGAATGATGGTTGTGATCGCACCGGTTTTAATCGTATCCACTAATAACACCCCTTGTTCTAAAGCGATTCCTAAATAACTCCTAAAGCGATAAATATTTTTATCTACAAAAATCCAAGAAAAATCTAACGCGCCTCCGTAATTTTGCACCATTAGGATTTGAGGCTGAGAGAGCGAAACAGAATGGAAATAGTTATAGACGCTAAAGATTCTAAAACCGACTTTAGGGTGGTTTCTTAAAAAATGCTCTAAACCGGTAGCGGTGTTAAACCCTATGCTATTGGCTACAAGAGTCAAGGTTTGATTAGAAGTTGAAAAAGTGGCTTGCGAATAGTTGTATCCAAAAATAAAGAAAAATTTAAGGCTTTTTTCCAAAGCCCTTTTTAAGATTTGCTGGTTTTTGTCTAGGATTTGCTGTTTTTCATTGTTTTTTTCAATAGTTAGGGGTTTAGGTTTGTCATCGTCATTCTTGTTTTTAAAGTTTTCTAAGAATTTAGACCAAGTGATTTCATTAGCTTCTAAAAAGAGTAAATTCAACGATAAAAAGAGATAAATAATACTGAATAGAGTTTTCAAATACAGCCTTAAACTTTTTACGGCTATTGTGCCTAATTATCTTAAATTAACTTTAAATTACTTGCATGTTTTGACTGAATATAACCCCTACTTACACACAACGCTATATTTTAAAATAATATATTGTTTTAGGTTTTGTTCCCATCAAGCATGGATAACTAAAGCCAACTTTAATGATTTTTCATTACGAGAATTTATCGCTCCAGTGAAGTGCCCAACCGCTAAAGAAGATTGGGCTTCCTAGGCTGATGTTGCCAGTAGGGAGAGTTTGGTTCTCACTCTGTGTCCCTATAGTAGGGATTTTACAGAGTTTGAGCTCCAACGCATTCCCTACAGGTCTCACACATCATATCTCCAAAGGCGTAACTTTGCGCACTTCCTATGCTAGATACGAATGTATGGGGATATTATACCACGAATTGGTAGCATTCATCCCAACCGCTAAAGACGACTGGGATTTCTGCTAAGGAGTATTAAAGTTTAGCTTAGAGCAAATAAAACACCTTTTCTTCTTGAAAAATGCTTTTAATTTCTACAAAAAGGGTTTTTTCTATGCATTCTTCTAGCACGATAATAGGGTTAATACTCTCGCTCCCGCTCACTAACGCCCTTAAAGACAACTCTTCTTCATAATTTAAGGGGTTAAGGTTTAACTCTTTTAAATTATCGTAGTTTTTCGCCATAAGAGTATTAAGGCCTTCTAAAGTTAAAAACAAGGTTTCATCTCTTTGGCTATAACCCACTAGAGCGCTCAAACGCTGAGAAAAAACCCACCTTAAATCGTTGATCCTAACTTTAGCCTTACTTTTAGAGCGCGCTAGAATGCAGCAATTCAAGGGGTTTGAATTTTTAGAAAGCCACACGCCCCCATTCAATAAGCGGTAAGTTGCAATCGTTTTTTGGGCTAAAAAAGGCTTATTAGCGTCCTTTTTAGTTGCTTCTAATGTTCTAAAAACTTGCGTTCTTTCTTCAATACTTGCGGGTAAAATCTGGCGTTTTAAAGGCGAATAAAGCTCAAAGGGGCTTCTGTTTTGGGATTCTTTTTGGATTTTTAAAGCGAATTGGCAACCGCAATAATTTTGCCGATAAAGCTCGTTTTCTCTCGCCAAAGCTTGCAAGTTTAAATCCAACTCGCTCTTAAAATGTTCAAAATTATCGTTTCTAAACACAACAAATTCCAAATTGTGCCTTTGCGCGATGTGTTGTCCCTTAGCGATGAGCTGGTTAGGGTCTTTTTTAGGACTTGTGAGTAAGGTGGTAGTGAATTTTTCTTCCCCTAATTCAAAGGCTTTTAACGCGCTCGTTTCTAATCGCAAGTCAAAGCATTCAAAACAGCGCTCGCTTTTTTCCCCTAACAATTCCTTACCCTTAGCTTTGTCTAAAAATTTTTCTAATTCATAATCGCCCTCAAGCAATTCAATTTCTAGCATCTCGCAAGTGCGTTTCACATCCTCTAAACGCAACAAGTATTCGCTATAAGGGTGGATATTGGGGTTATAAAAAAACCCTACAATTTTTTCACCCGCAAAAGCCTCTTTAGCCTTTTTTAAAAAATACAGGTTATCCACCGAGCAGCAAATATGAATGAGCATTAAAACTGCTTTTTATTCACATCTTCTAAAATATCGTTAGAGACTTTGTCAATTTCTTGACTGATTTCTAACGAATCGCTAGCGATTTTTAGATTGCCCTCAGTAACCGATCTTAAGGCTTCAATAGAAGCGTTAATCTCTTCTACTTCTTTAACCTGGTTTTTAATGCTTTCGCTCGTGTCTGAAATGCTTTGAACTAAAATATTGATATTGGCTTCAATCTCGCTGAGCGATTTTTGCGTCCTTTCAGCGAGTTTCCTAACTTCATCAGCCACCACCGCAAAACCTCTGCCATGCTCGCCGGCCCTTGCGGCTTCAATAGCAGCGTTTAGGGCTAAAAGATTGGTTTGATCGGCAATATCTCTAATGATTTCTACAATGCTTTTAATGTCTTGCCCTTGTTCAATCATGGCTTCACTTTGAGAGCTCACGCCTTGAATGGAAGTGGTGATATTTTCTATCGTTTTAGAAGTTTCCATCAAGCTTTTGTGTTGGGAGTTTGAAGCCTTTTCTAAATTCTGCACGCATTCTTTTAAATTCGCGCTATCGTTCGCTAAATCTTTGGCAAAATTAGACGAAGTTTCTAGCATTTTTTGGATTTCTTGCCCTAAAGCGTTAGTAACCAATTCCACCCTACCCGAAGCGTTTTGGATCCGGCCTCTAAAATCCAAACCAGAATAGCTTTCAAAGATTTTGAAAATGCTTGGCATGTGAGTCCCTACGCTTTCTTGCAAATAATCCATGATCCCATTTAGCGCGTCTCTCAATTCTTTCAGATCAGGGCTTGCGGGATCAGCTGTGATGCGCACCGCAAAATTCCCTGCTTTCACATCTGAAACCACTTTAATGGTGTCTTGGACGGCTTGCTTGTCTTCTTGCATGGTTTTTTGGGTTTGCAAGATATTTTTATTAATGGCTGTTTGCATGCGGCCTAATTCGTCATTAGATTTCGCTTCAACCAATTTAGTACCGCTGGAATTGGCTTGATTGTTCAATAATTTGAAGAAATGAGATAAGGTGCTAGAAACGACTTCCAAACGATTGCTCACAATCGCTCGCATTAAGAGAGTGATCGCTATAATCAAGGCTAACACCATGATAGCGCTCGCCACGATCACCACAAAACGCACCGAGCCTACTTGCTCATAGACCTTGTCTTTTTCAATGATTAAAGCGATCATCCAATTAAGATTGTCTTTACTTTCTGTTTTGCCTAGCATTTTAAAGGTTTCAACGGCTAAAAAATTTTCCTTATGGCTAAAGGGATCCAGGTATTCTAAAGTCGCTTTAGAGCCGTTTTCTAAAATAGCCATCACTTCGTTAGTGGCTTTAGGCACGCTTTTATAAATTTCGGTGATGGATTTGTCTTGCAAGCTTTTATTCGCGCTCAAAAGCACTTTACCTTTAACGCCAATTAAAAACAAATCGCTCCTGTTTTTAGTGATTTCATTACTGAAGCTGTCAATGGAAAGGAAAATCATCAAAGCCCCTACAACCTCTTTGGTGTTTTCATTCAATAAAGGTAAAAGAACATCAACCCCATAAACTTCCGCCCCATTAGGCATTTTCCTATAATAAGGCAAGCTTTTAGAAATTTCTTTATTTTTCATCGCTTTTTGTGCTAAAGGGCTATTCCCTAATGACGGGTTTTCCATCACTTTAATCGTATCGTTATCCCTTAAAAGCGTTAATCTTAAATCTTCTCTGTCTTTAAAAAACATGCTCACCCCAGCGACATGCGAATTGGCTAAAATGAAGTTTTTTAACAAATTGATTTTGATTTCTCTTTTGGTGTCTTTAGGGAGCATTTCTTTGACAATGCCCATGCTCGTATAGGCATTTTCCAAAACCCCTTGCACTTCCTTAACCTTAAAATGCAAACTATCTTGCATGGAATGCAAGGTGTTTTCTTTTAAGATTTCTTTCACTTTGCTGTTTAAAGACACCCCTAAAATGCTCACGCACACGATCACAATCAACGACACGCACAATATGATTTTATTACCGATACTCAAACCTTTAGACAAAACACAACCTTACTATGATGAATTTTTTGCCCATTTGCGGCAAAATTTTAAACCGCATTATAGTATTATAAGCATAAATCCAAAATTAAACTGGATTAAAAAGGCGATCGATCATTCTCATTAAAAAATCATTTTAAGGTTGCATTCGCTCTTTTAGGGTATGCTACGGCTTAAAATTATCCAAAGTATTAAGAAGGAAAAATCATGCCTTTTGTCCCCACGCGCTCTTTGAAAGAAAAAAAGATTGATTTTATTGAAGCGGTATTAAACCCCAACGCCCCCAAAGGCGGGCTTTACACTTTAGAGCATTTTGAAACGCTAGAATGGCAAGATTGTTTGAATCTGAGCTATAACGAGCTAGTAGAATGCGTGTTTGAACGATTGGGTTTAGAGATTCCTAAAGGTTTATTGACAAGCGCTTTAAAACGCTATGAAAATTTTGATAACCCTAAAAATCCAGCCCCTATTTTTGCACTCAATGAAAGGCTTTTTGTCCAAGAGCTCTACCATGGGCCTAGTTTGGCGTTTAAAGACATGGCGTTACAGCCTTTAGCGAGCTTGTTTTCTAACCTAGCGGTAGGGAAAAATGAAAAGTATTTAATGCTCGTTTCCACAAGCGGGGATACCGGCCCTGCGACTTTAGAAAGTCTGGCGGGCATGCCTAATGTTTTTGTGGTGTGTTTATACCCCAAAGACGGCACGAGTTTAGTCCAAAAACTCCAAATGGTAACCCAAAGCGCTAGCAATTTAAAAGTCTTTGGGATCAGTGGGGATTTTGATGATGCGCAAAACGCGCTCAAAAACCTTTTAAAAGACGATGATTTTAACGAAGCCCTAAAAACGCACCAATTAAAATTAAGCGTGGCTAATTCCGTGAATTTTGGGCGCATCGCTTTTCAAATCGTCTATCATATTTGGGGCTTTTTAGAATTGTATAAAAAAGGCGCGATCAATTCTAAAGAAAAAATCACCCTAGCCATACCCAGCGGTAATTTTGGGAACGCTTTAGGGGCGTTTTACGCTCAAAAAATGGGCTTGAATATCGCTAAAATCAAGGTCGTAACCAACAGCAACGATGTTTTAAGGGAGTTTATAGAGACAGGCCGTTACGATTTGACTAAGCGCTCTTTAAAGCAAACCTACTCGCCGGCTATGGATATTTTAAAAAGCTCCAATGTGGAAAGAGCGCTTTTTAGCCTTTTTGGGTTTGAACGCACGCTAGAATTGATGCAAGCTTTAGAAGAAGAGAAATTTTATGCCTTAAAACCTAAAGAATTAGCCCTTTTACAGGAGCATTTTTCTTGCGCGAGCTGCTCAGATGAAGATTGTTTGAAAACCATTCAAGAAGTTTATGTAGAGCACCAATACCTGATTGACCCCCACACCGCCACCGCTTTAAACGCCAGCTTGAAAACCAACGAAAAAACCCTTGTTTCCGCCACCGCTTCTTATGAAAAATTCCCTAGCACCACCCTTTTAGCCCTAAACGAGCAAAAAAAAGACGATAAAGCCGCCCTAGAAACGCTTAAAAACAGCTACAATACCCCGGATAGCCAGCGCCTTGATGATTTGTTTGAAAGAGGCATCAAGCACCAAGAAGTTTTAAAACTCAATGAGATCAAATCTTCTATCCTTTTGTGGCTAGAAAACACGCATTAGAGCTTTTTTTACGCTTTTAACCTTAATAAAAGTTACATTTTAAGTTAAAACACACTATAATTAAATAAACTCTAAACGAAAATTAAACTGAATGAAAGGAGTCTGAATGAAAAAAATCATTTTAGTAGCGATAGCCTTATTGATGAGCGCTTGCGCGAGCTATAAGATCACGCCTGAACATGTTACTTCCTATAATAATGGGATTCAAGTGATGACCTCCACACAAGCCAAATCTAAAGTCCAGCTAGAAATCGCTCAAAGCAAATTGAAAGGTTTGAATGAATCCCCCTTAGTGCTGTATGTAGCGGCGCAAGTTATAGAGGGAAATCCTGTGGTGTTTAGCCGTAAAGCCATTTCAGTGTCTATCAACCAAACGAATTTACCGGTCTTAAGCTTGAGACAGGTGATGAAATCCAGTTTTGATTTTGAGGGCATTTTACAAAGCTTTAATATCAGCGTGCCGACCGCCCCTATTGATAATATCAATATGATCACCCCGCCTATGTTTTATTACGGGCAAGGGAGTTTTTTAGCTTATAACGGCATGATGTATGGGGGAATGGGCATGTATGGGCCGGGCTTTGGCATGATGATGATGGATGATGTAGAAGAGCAAGAGGTCATGCAAGAAAGCCGCCAAGCTTTAAAGATCCTAGCGATCAATTACCTTAAGAAAAACACCCTTAATGTTGAAAATAAGGCTAAAGGAGGGTTTGTCGTGGTGGATACCAAAAACCTTAAAACCCCGGGCGTGGTGGTGGTTAAAGTCTTTTTAGAAGATGAAATCCACACCTTTAAAATTGATATTTCTAAGGCTTAATCGCTCTCTGTCATAAAAGCCTTTGGGGGTGGTTACTCAAAGGCTTTTCTTTCCTATTTAAAAAATCATCGCTTGATTAAAACAAACTCTTTTATTTTGCATTACATTAAAAAAATGCTTTGAGCTTTTTTATCATGCCATACCCAAAAACATTAAGCGTTAGCAGTAAAAAAACTCAAACAATCAAACCCATCTCTCTATAAAATCCTACTTTTATTTTTGAGAAGCTAAAAAATCCTGGATATTTTCTTTGGTTTTTTCTACTAAGGTTTTCAAGCTGTCGCTATACGCCCATGCGATATGGGGGGTTAAAAGCAATTTGTTTTGGATCTTTGGGTTCAAAAACGCATGATCTTTTTCAAAAGGCTCTTTCACAAACACATCGCTTGCGTAATACAAATCTTTGGTTTCTAAAATTAAAGCCAAATCCTTTTCATTCACAATGCCCCCACGCCCCACATTGATTAAAATCGCCCCATCTTTTAGGCTTTGCAATTCTTTGAGAGCGATTAAATCGCGCGTGCTTTCATTTAAGGGGGCATGAATGCTGATAATACCGCTTGTTTTAAGCAATTCTTCTAAACTCAAGCGCTCATACTCTTCTTTTTTATCTTTAGGGGAATAATACACCACCTTTGCCCCGAAAGCTTGAGCGAGCTTGGCGACTCTTTTACCGATTGCGCCTAAGCCAATAACCCCCCATTGACCTCCTTTAATAAGCCCCATTTTCATACCGCTAATGTGCGTAAAAATATCGCTTTGGCTATATTCCCCGCTTTTGCAGTAACGATCGTAATCATTGATTCTCCCCAACAAAGACAACGCGCACGCTAAAGTGTGCTGGGCTACGGATTCTGTAGAATAAGCGCTCACGTTTTTGACTTCTATGCCTAAAGCTTTCGCGCTTTTTATATCCACATTATCCGTGCCTGTAGCGGTGATGCAAATGAGTTTGAGTTTAGGCAATTGGCTTAAAATCTCTTGAGTGATCACGACTTTATTCAATACCATTATTTCAGCGTCTTTGCAGCGTTCAACCACTTGATTAGGCGAAGTAACCTCATAAAAATCAAAATCCGCCACTTCTTTTAAAACTTCTAGCGCTTTTAACCCCACGCTTTTAGCGTCTAAGACCACGCCTTTTTTGAATGTTTTCATCTCTTTACTCCTAGAATTAGTTTTAAAATTATATAATTAAACCACAAAATCCTTTTTTAAAAGAAACTAAGCATGCCAAAACCCAAGAAAAACACCCTCCCCTGTAGCCTTTCTGTCAAAATGTCTTATTTCATGCGCCTTCTCATTAAATGGCGCACCCGTTCTTTAAGCCATAAAATGATGACTCTGGTTCAAATTTTAAGCATTCTAGCCTTAGCGAGCAAGGCCAGTGAAGATTTAGAAGAGCAGCTCAAAAAAATCAAAGATTACATTTATAGAACCCTAAACGCTAAAATCGCATCGGATGTGTATGACCGGGTGCTTATTTTAGTGAATGAATATTGCACTAATGAAGAATTGTTTGATAAAGAGAGCGTTAAAATTTCAGATTTACTCATTCAAGACATCCAGCTTTACGCTTTAGTGGATGAAATGCTTAAAGAAGATAAATACCAGGTCCAATACACCATTTTAAAGGGCATCATCAAGCGCAAATACGATGAAGCCTACTCGCTCAATAGCGAAGACAGGATTCTTTTAGAATACCAAGAACGCTTGCTAGAACCCTCATACGCGTCTTTTTCCAATAAAAAATTCAAATGATTTGAAAGCGTTATTCCGCTTTTTGGGCTTTTATTGAAAAAGGGCTTTAAAGTTGGCCAAAATAGGCGTTTTATTTGAAAATATAAAGGGATTGAATGGCTTTTAAGGTGGTACAAATTTGTGGGGGGCTTGGGAATCAAATGTTCCAATACGCTTTCGCTAAAAGTTTGCAAAAACACCTTAATACGCCCGTGCTATTGGATATTACTTCTTTTGATTGGAGCAATAGGAAAATGCAATTGGAGCTTTTCCCTATTGATTTGCCCTATGCGAGTGAAAAAGAAATCGCTGTGGCTAAAATGCAACACCTCCCCAAGCTAGTAAGAGAGGCGCTCAAATGCATGGGGTTTGATAGGGTGAGTCAAGAAATCGTTTTTGAATACGAGCCTGAATTGTTAAAACCAAGCCGCTTGACTTATTTTTTTGGCTATTTCCAAGATCCACGATATTTTGATGCTATATCCCCTTTAATCAAGCAAACCTTCACCCTACCCCCCCCCCAGAAAATGGAAATAATAAAAAAAAAGAGGAAGAATACCACCGCAAGCTTTCTTTGATTTTAGCCGCTAAAAACAGCGTGTTTGTGCATATAAGAAGAGGGGATTATGTGGGGATTGGCTGTCAGCTTGGTATTGATTATCAAAAAAAGGCGCTTGAGTATATGGCAAAGCGCGTGCCAAACATGGAGCTTTTTGTGTTTTGCGAAGACTTAGAATTCACGCAAAACCTTGATCTTGGCTACCCTTTTATGGACATGACCACTAGAGATAAAGAAGAAGAGGCGTATTGGGACATGCTGCTCATGCAATCTTGTCAGCATGGCATTATCGCTAATAGCACTTATAGTTGGTGGGCGGCTTATTTGATAAACAATCCAGAAAAAATCATTATTGGCCCTAAACACTGGCTTTTTGGGCATGAGAATATCCTTTGTAAGGAATGGGTGAAAATAGAATCCCATTTTGAGGTAAAATCCCAAAAGTATAACGCTTAAAGCGGCTTAAAAAAGGGGCTTTACTGGTGGTTTAAATCTTTGATTTTAGATCGGATTTCTTTATAGCGAGCGTCTAATTCTAATTTTCTGTTCATGGATATTTTGATAAATTCGCTTTCTTTTTCTATGCCGATAAATTCCCTTTTCAAAAGATTGGCCGCAATGCCTGTGGTAGAGCTCCCGCTAAAAGGATCGCCAATGAGAGAATTTTTATCGCTCGCCATTAAAAGCAAGCGCACTAATAAAGCGAGAGGTTTTTGAGTGGGGTGCTTGCCATTAATTTTTTCCCAAGGCGCGATCGCTGGGAAGCTCCACACATCGCGCATTTGTTTATCATTATTGATCTTTTTTAAAACCTCATAGTTAAAAACATGCTTGTGCTTGCGGCTTTTCCTCGCCCAAATGATTTGCTCAGCGGAATGCGTCAAATAACGGCAGCTGAAATTGGGGGGAGGGTTGGTTTTTTGCCAAGTGATGAGGTTTAAAATCTTAAAATCCAATTTTTGTAAAATGTGCCCCAAAGAAAAAAGGTTGTGGTAAGTCCCGCTGATTAAAAGGCTTCCTGTGTTTTTTAAAGCCTTTTTGGCGTTGTTTATCCACTGGTGATTAAACTCATCAATATCGTTAATCCCATTTTCTTTATCCCAATCGCCTTTATTGACGCTCACAATCTTACCGCTTTGTATGCTTAAGCCGTCATTAGAAAGGAAATAAGGCGGATCAGCAAAAATCAAATCAAACTGGTTTTCAAATTGGGGCAAAACCTCATTACAATCCCCTTGATAAAGGGTGAAAAGCTCGTCTGTGCTTTTAAAAATGGGACAAGAAAGATAAGACGCTCCCATTTTTTATTCTGCTTTAATGCCTTTATCTTTAATGTGTTTTTGTATTGCTTCATCATCAAGCACTTCATCAAAAAACTCCCCCATATCCACTGCCGTATCAAGTCCTTTTTCAATTTGCTTGTTAATCTTTTCCATAAAAGGCTTAAAATCCCCCGGACTTTGTTCTATAAGCATGTTAAGTGTGGGTATATCAATCTCCCTTTCTTTAGCTGGCAACAAGATTTTGGAGTTTGAAATCTCAGATTCTAGCTTGATAACCCCTATACCAAAGCTTTGGCTGAGCCGCCTTAATTCGCCCAAAACTTTATCTTCAATCTCTTCAAAAACCACCAAATACCCCTCATTAGCCCAAGTAGAATTGCTCACCGTTTGAAAATAGCTTTCTTTCAGATTGGAAAAATTAATCCTGATTTTAAGCTCAAAGGAAAAAAGCTTGTGTCTTTTTTGACCGGTATGCTGTAAAAATTTCAAAGTTTCTTGTTGGTATTTATTATAGGGAAAATATTTATTGTAGGGAAAATACACGCCCACGATGTCAGGATAATTCCACTCACACTTGCCTTTTTTGTCTTTACGACACTTTTCATGGTGGATAGTTTTACATAGAAGCTTGAAATTTGGATCTTCATTAAGGAATTTCACAAGTAGTGGGTGTAAATCCCTTTCCTTTTCCTTTTCATCAAAAGAGGTTTTTTGTTTTTCGGCTGTGTCTGAACACTCGCTCTGTTCATCATCTTCTTCTTTGGAATCTGGGGTTTCTTGTGGTGGAAATTCTCTTTCACGAGATTTGAGCCAATAGAAAAAGGCTCCTCCCTCTTTGCGTGCAACATAGAATTGCTTCTTATCTTTACCAAGATCACTTCCAAGTGTGGACCAAGGTGTTTTTCCTATGCTTGGGCGTTCTTTATCCAATCCCATTCCACAAGCTATCTCCCAAATTTCTTTAGGTTTCAAAGGCCTCTCTGCTTGTTCTAAAACTTTTTTAGCTAATTCTCTATAAATCATGTTCTTTCTTTTTTGTGGTTATGAGCAGAAGCAATTATACTCAAAATGTTTGAAAATACCGCAACCCTTATAGGTTTTAGGCTGGGTGTCTCTCTTCACCCAACCTAAAATTTGTATTTGTAAAATCTGTAAAAGGAGTGTCGTAAAAGGAATGCTTAGAAACTATGGTGTCTCGTTAATACATTCTAAACAAAAAGTTTTTAAAGGCAAAAAGGCTGGCGGACAGGGAGGGATTCGAACCCTCGGTAACCTTGACGGCTACGCATCCTTAGCAGGGATGTGGTTTCAGCCAACTCACCCACCTGTCCTTTAAAAAGTAGAATTATAGTAAAAATAAGTTAAAATAAACCTTAAACTTTAATGGTTTCTAAACAAAACTAAGGGCTTTTATATTACAATTTTAAATTATGGATTAATAAAACTTAAAGGATAACACCATGCAATACGCGCTATTATTTCCAGGGCAAGGCTCGCAATGTATAGGAATGGGGAAATCATTCTATGAGAGCCACACCCTAGCTAAAGAATTGTTTGAAAGGGCTTCTAATGCGCTTAAAGTGGATATGAAAAAAACGCTTTTTGAAGAAAACGAGCTTTTAAAAGAGAGCGCTTACACCCAGCCTGCCATTTATTTAGTGAGCTATATCGCTTACCAATTACTCAACAAGCAAGTGAATGGAGGATTAAAACCCGTTTTTGCTTTAGGGCATTCGCTCGGCGAAGTGAGCGCGGTGTCTTTGAGTGGGGCGTTAGATTTTGAAAAAGCCCTTAAACTCACGCACCAAAGAGGCAAAATGATGCAAGAAGCGTGCGCGAATAAAGACGCTTCCATGATGGTCGTTTTGGGCGTTTCTGAAGAAAGCCTTTTGAGTTTGTGTCAAAGAACCAAAAACGTGTGGTGCGCGAATTTCAATGGCGGCATGCAAGTGGTTTTAGCCGGGATTAAAGACGATTTGAAAGCCCTAGAGCCGACTTTAAAGGAAATGGGGGCTAAAAGAGTGGTTTTTTTAGAAATGAGCGTGGCGAGCCATTGCCCTTTTTTAGAGCCTATGATTTTTAAATTCCAGGAATTGCTAGAAAAAAGCCTGAAAGATAAATTCCATTTTGAAATCATCTCCAATGCGACTAACGAAGCGTATCACAACAAAGCAAAAGCCGTTGAATTGTTGAGCTTGCAACTCACTCAGCCGGTGCGTTATCAAGACTGCGTGAAATCCAACAACGACCGAGTGGATGTTTTTTTTGAATTAGGCTGTGGGAGTGTGTTAAAAGGGCTTAACAAGCGATTGAGCAACAAGCCAACTATAAGCGTGGGGGATAATAAAGGGCTTGATGAAGCCATTGAGTTTTTAGAAGAATACGTGTGATGGGGAGAAAATGGTGCAAAAAATTGGCATTTTAGGGGCGATGAGAGAAGAAATAACCCCTATTTTAGAATTGTTTGGCGTGGGTTTTGAAGAGATCCCTTTAGGGGGGAATGTTTTCCATAAAGGCGTTTATCATAATAAGGAAATCATTGTCGCTTATAGCAAGATTGGCAAGGTGCATTCCACTTTAACCACAACGAGCATGATTTTAGCGTTTGGCGTTCAAAAGGTGCTTTTTAGCGGGGTGGCTGGAAGCTTAATTAAAGACTTAAAAATCAATGATTTGTTAGTGGCTATTCAATTAGTCCAGCATGATGTGGATTTGAGCGCGTTTAACCACCCTTTAGGGTTCATCCCAGAAAGCGCGATTTTTATTGAAACGAGCGAAAGTTTAAACGCTTTAGCTAAAAAAGTCGCTAATGAGCAACATATCGCGCTCAAAGAAGGCGTCATCGCATCAGGCGATCAGTTTGTGCATAGCAAAGAGAGGAAAGAATTTTTAGTTAGCGAGTTTAAAGCGAGCGCGGTGGAAATGGAGGGGGCGAGCGTGGCGTTTGTGTGCCAAAAATTTGGCGTGCCATGCTGTGTGTTAAGGAGCATTAGCGATAACGCTGATGAGGAAGCTAACATGAGCTTTGATGCGTTTTTAGAAAAAAGCGCTCAAACTTCAGCGAAATTTCTAAAAAGCATGGTGGATAAGCTTTAAGGTTTGTTTTTATTAAACGCAAACAATTAAAACCCTATTTTTTAAAAAATGGGGGTTTTAAATTTTATTTTAAACTCATTTTATAATTAGAATTTAAGCTATTTTTTAGTAAAATAACAAAGGATTAGGTGTATCTTATCTTATGGACCTAACTTTTGATTGAAAGCATGGGTTCTTATTTTATGGAGTGTCCAATGAAAAAGAAAGCCAACGAAGAAAAAGCCCCCAAAAAAGCCAAAGCAGAAGCCGCACAAGAAAATAAAACTAAAGAAAACAATAAAGCCAAAGAAAATAAAATCAAAGAAAGCAAAATTAAAGAAGCTAAAGCCAAAGAAAGCAAAGCGAAAGAACCTGTTCCTGTTAAAAAGCTTAGTTTCAATGAAGCGTTAGAAGAATTGTTCGCCAATTCCTTAAGCGATTGCGTTTCTTATGAGTCTATCATTCAAATCAGCACGAAAGTCCCCACTCTAGTCCAAGTCAAAAAAATCAAAGAATTGTGCCAAAAATACCAAAAGAAATTAGTCAGCTCTTCAGAATACGCTAAAAAACTCAATGCAATTGACAAGATTAAAAAAACTGAAGAAAAGCAAAAAGTTTTAGATGAGGAATTAGAGGATGGCTATGACTTTTTGAAAGAAAAGGATTTTTTAGAGTGGAGCAGAAGCGATAGCCCGGTGCGCATGTATTTGCGCGAGATGGGGGATATAAAACTTTTAAGCAAAGATGAAGAGATTGAATTGAGCAAGCAAATCCGCTTGGGCGAAGACATTATTTTAGACGCGATTTGCTCGGTGCCGTATTTGATTGATTTTATCTATGCGTATAAAGACGCTTTAATCAATCGTGAAAGAAGGGTTAAAGAGCTTTTTAGGAGCTTTGATGATGACGATGAAAATAGCGTGAGCGATTCTAAAAAAGATGACGACAGCGAAGAAGATGAAGAAAACGAAGAAAGGAAAAAAGTCGTTTCTGAAAAAGACAAGAAGCGCGTAGAAAAGGTTCAAGAAAGCTTTAAAGCCCTAGACAAGGCTAAAAAAGAATGGCTTAAAGCCCTTGAAGCCCCCATAGATGAAAAAGAAGACGAATTGGTGCGTTCATTGACCCTAGCTTACAAACGCCAAACGCTCAAAGACAGACTCTATGATTTAGAGCCTACCAGCAAACTGATTAATGAATTAGTCAAAACGATGGAGACCACTTTAAAGAGCGGCGATGGGTTTGAAAAAGAGTTGAAACGCTTGGAATACAAACTGCCCTTATTCAATGACACTCTCATCGCTAACCATAAAAAAATCCTTGCCAATATCACTAACATGACTAAAGAAGACATTATCGCTCAAGTGCCAGAAGCGACTATGGTGAGCGTGTATATGGATCTCAAAAAACTCTTTTTGACTAAAGAAGCGAGCGAAGAAGGCTTTGATTTAGCCCCTAACAAGCTAAAAGAAATTTTAGAGCAAATCAAAAGAGGGAAATTGATTTCTGATCGCGCTAAAAACAAAATGGCTAAATCCAATTTAAGGTTGGTGGTGAGCATCGCTAAACGATTCACGAGCAGAGGCTTACCATTCTTGGATTTGATTCAAGAGGGTAATATTGGCTTGATGAAAGCGGTGGATAAGTTTGAGCATGAAAAGGGCTTCAAGTTTTCTACCTATGCAACCTGGTGGATCAAACAAGCTATCAGCAGAGCCATAGCCGATCAAGCCCGCACTATCCGCATCCCCATTCACATGATTGACACGATCAATCGCATCAATAAAGTCATGCGCAAACACATTCAAGAAACCGGCAAAGAGCCTGATTTGGAAGTGGTGGCTGAAGAAGTGGGGCTTTCGTTAGATAAAGTGAAGAATGTGATTAAGGTTACTAAAGAGCCTATCAGTTTAGAAACCCCAGTCGGCAATGATGATGACGGCAAATTTGGGGATTTCGTGGAAGACAAAAATATCGTTAGCTCCATTGATCACATCATGCGCGAAGATTTAAAAGCCCAGATTGAAAGCGTTTTGGATCAGTTGAATGAGCGAGAAAAAGCGGTGATCCGCATGCGTTTTGGGCTTTTGGACGATGAAAGCGATCGAACTTTAGAAGAAATCGGCAAGGAATTGAATGTTACTAGAGAAAGGGTGCGCCAGATTGAAAGCTCTGCGATCAAAAAATTGAGAAGCCCGCAATACGGGCGCATTTTAAGAAACTATTTGCGTATTTGATGTTAAGGTTTCTCTAAAGCATGCGTTATTTTCTTGTAGTTTTCTTGTTTTTGTTTGTGGGTTGCATGAAAAAGGATTTCACGCTCAAAGATTTATCCTTGCCCCAAGAGGCTTCAAGCTATCTTGCAAGCTCTCAAAATGGCAGTCATAATAACCAAAGCATTGACCCCCAAGCGTTAAGAGAAAACCTAAAAGAGAGCTATCTCAAAGCGTGGTATTCCCCATGGCTAGATGCGAAAATCAAAAGCAATAAAAAAGAAGTGTTTTGGATCCTTAAGGAGATGAATAAATCCACCGGTTATGGCGAAGATCTAAAACCCAACGCAAAAGCTTTCAATGATGCACTTATTAAAAGCATGGATATTGAGCATTACCCAAGCGCTAAGATTAAGGCTGTTGTGGTGCGAGATAGCGATGTAAGGGCTGTGCCTACTAACAAGCCTTATTACCTTTCTCAAAAAGGCTATCCCTTTGACAGGTATCAAAATTCGCTGATTTTTCAAGGCACGCCGGTTTTAGTCACGCATTTCAACACGGATAAAACTTACGCCCACATTCAAAGCAGTTTTGTTTATGGCTGGATCAAAGTTAGCGATTTAGCCTATATGCGCGATAAAGACATAGAGCTTTTAACCAAGCTTAAAAATTATGTCATGCCTATAAAAGATAAAATCCCCCTTTATACAGACTATGGGGATTTTTACACCAACGCTAGGGTGGGCGAATTGTTCGCTCTCATCCCCCAAAGTCAAAACACGCCTCAAAAACCCCAAAAAAAGGAATTGAAAGCCTATGGTTTTTTGAGAGACGCTAAGGGCTATGCGACTTTACAAAGCGTGATCTTAGAAGAAAAGGATTTTTTTGTTTTCCCTAAGGCTTTTAACAGCGAGAACATGGCGTATTTTATAGACACCATGCTAGGGCAAAAATACGGCTGGGGTGGGCTATTGGGTAATAGGGATTGCTCGGCTTTCACTAGGGATAGTTTTGCTAATTTTGGTATTTTGCTCCCCAGAAATTCCTACGCGCAAAGCCGTTATGCGAACAATTATGTGGATTTAAGCTCTATGAAAGCCAAAGAAAAAGAAAACTACATCCTTAAAAACGCCACGCCTTTTGGAACGCTCATCTATTTAAAAGGGCATATCATGCTCTATTTAGGCGCACACAACCATCAAGCGATAGTCGCTCACAGCATTTGGTCGGTGCAAACCCAAAAGCATTTTAAAACCTTGAGCCATAAAATAGGAGGCGTGGTGATCACTTCATTATGGTTAGCAGAAGAACATAATGGGGCGTTTTCTAAAAAGAAATTATTGATTGATAGGGTGCTTGGAATGAGCGATTTGAAAGATTTTGTCAATAAAACTTCAAGCCCTTTGAATGCGAATTGATTTTCTTATACTATGATTACGATTCATTAATTTAAAACATTTGGAGAAAGACAATGAGTATGGAATTTGATGCTGTTATTATTGGAGGTGGGGTTTCAGGGTGCGCGACCTTTTATACTTTGAGCGAATACAGCTCTTTAAAGCGCGTGGCTATCGTGGAAAAATGCTCTAAATTAGCTCAAATCAGCTCTAGCGCTAAGGCTAATTCGCAAACCATTCATGATGGCTCTATTGAAACGAATTACACTCCTGAAAAAGCTAAAAAAGTGCGTTTGAGCGCTTATAAAACCAGACAATACGCGCTCAATAAAGGCTTGCAAAATGAAGTGATTTTTGAAACCCAGAAAATGGCTATAGGCGTGGGCGATGAAGAATGCGAGTTCATGAAAAAACGCTACGAATCCTTTAAAGAAATCTTTGTGGGGCTAGAAGAATTTGACAAGCAAAAGATTAAAGAATTAGAGCCTAATGTGATTTTAGGGGCTAATGGCATAGACAGGCATGAAAACATTATCGGGCATGGGTATAGAAAGGATTGGAGCACCATGAATTTTGCGAAGTTGAGTGAAAACTTCGTTGAAGAAGCCCTAAAATTAAGGCCTAACAACCAGGTGTTTTTGAATTTCAAAGTGAAAAAGATTGAAAAACGCAACGACACTTACGCCGTAATTTCAGAAGACGCTGAAGAAGTGTATGCTAAATTCGTGCTAGTCAATGCCGGCTCTTACGCTTTGCCTTTGGCTCAGAGCATGGGCTATGGCCTAGATTTAGGGTGCTTGCCTGTGGCGGGCAGCTTTTATTTTGTGCCGGATTTATTAAGGGGTAAAGTTTATACCGTTCAAAACCCCAAACTCCCTTTTGCAGCCGTGCATGGCGACCCTGATGCTGTCATTAAAGGAAAAACACGAATCGGGCCTACCGCTTTAACGATGCCTAAATTAGAGCGCAACAAATGCTGGCTTAAGGGCATTAGCTTGGAATTGTTGAAAATGGATTTGAATAAAGATGTGTTTAAGATCGCGTTTGATTTGATGAGCGATAAAGAAATCCGTAATTATGTGTTTAAAAACATGGTTTTTGAATTGCCTATTATCGGTAAAAGGAAATTTTTAAAAGACGCTCAAAAAATCATCCCCTCTCTTAGTCTAGAAGATTTAGAATACGCTCATGGTTTTGGCGAAGTGCGCCCGCAAGTTTTAGACAGAACCAAGCGAAAGCTAGAATTAGGTGAAAAAAAGATTTGCACCCATAAAGGCATCACTTTCAACATGACCCCCTCTCCAGGCGCGACGAGTTGCTTGCAAAACGCCCTTGTGGATTCCCAAGAAATCGCTGCGTATTTGGGCGAGAGCTTTGAATTAGAACGCTTTTATAAAGATTTATCTCCAGAAGAATTGGAAAATTAAAAGCGCATGCCAAAAGAACAAGAAGCCCGAGAAATCGCTAAAAAGGCCATTCAAATCGTGTTTTTTTTAGGGATTGTGGTGGTTCTTTTGATGATGATAAACCTTTACATGCTCATCAATCAGATCAATGCGAGCGCTAAAATGAGCCAACAAATCAAAAAGATAGAAGAAAGGCTTAATCAAAAGCAAAAATAAAGGCTTTGGCTTATTAAGCATGAGTAACAAAATTAAAAAAGCTTAAAGGTATTTTTTAAAATAAATACAATAAAAGAGCTTGCGAAAAGCAAGTGATAGTCTCTTTAAAAGCAGTCTTTTGGGGTTAGGGGGTTTTTAGTTGGGGGTTGTAGGGGGAGAGTTATTTCAAAATGCCCCCCTATCCCCTTAAGGAAATGAATTTTACTTAAGAAATGAGTTTTACCATAAAATCAAAAGCAATCAAACAAATTTTTTAAAAACCCTATTTTAAAACTTTAAACTTTCCTTAAATTCAGCAATATTTAAGCTTATTTCCTTATAATGGGTGCTTTAATTTTATCAAAGGATTCTTATGACAAAGACTGCTAAAGTCAATGACATCGTTCGTGATTGGGTCGTTTTAGACGCTAAAGACAAAGTTTTTGGCCGCTTGATCACTGAAATCGCTGTGCTTTTAAGAGGCAAACACCGCCCTTTTTACACCCCTAATGTGGATTGTGGGGATTTTGTGGTGGTTATCAACGCCAATAAGGTTAAATTTTCAGGCATGAAATTAGAGGATAAAGAGTATTTTACCCATTCAGGCTATTTTGGCAGCACTAAAAGCAAGACTCTCCAAGAGATGCTAGAAAAAACCCCTGAAAAGCTCTACCACTTAGCCGTTAGGGGCATGCTCCCTAAAACGAAATTAGGGAAAGCGATGATTAAAAAACTCAAAGTTTATCGTGATGATAAGCACCCTCACACCGCACAAACTAGCAAAAAGGACGCTAAATGAGAAAAATCTATGCTACCGGTAAAAGAAAAACCGCTATCGCTAAAGTGTGGCTCACTCCGGGTAAAGGCGGATTGAGTATCAATGAACAAAGCCTGAATCAATGGTTAGGCGGGCATGAAGCCATTAAAATGAAAGTCATGCAACCCTTGCTTTTAACCAAACAAGAACAATCTGTGGATATTAAAGCGGTGGTTTTTGGTGGGGGCTACTCAGCGCAAGCGGAAGCCTTAAGGCATGGCATTTCTAAAGCTTTGAACGCTTATGATATTGCTTTTAGAGCCATTTTAAAACCTAAGGGCTTGCTCACCAGAGATTCAAGGGTGGTTGAACGCAAAAAATATGGTAAAAGAAAGGCCAGAAGAAGCCCACAATTCTCTAAAAGGTAATTTTTATTTCTTTTTCTCTTCTTTGGGGGAGTTTTGGAGGGCTTTGGCTCTCCTTTATTTTCTGCTTTTTTATTCTCTTTTTTGTTCTCTCTTTTTTATTAAAATTTCAAAATAATGTATAATAATCATTCTCTATCAATTCGTTTTAAAAGGGCAAAGAGAATGAAATCTACAAGAATTGGTTCTAAAATCGTCATGATGGTGTGTGCGGTTGTTATTGTCATTAGCGCTGTTATGGGCGTTATTATCAGCTACAAGGTTGAAAGCGTGTTGCAAAGCCAAGCCACAGAATTGTTGCAAAAAAAGGCTCAGTTAGTCAGTTTTAAAATTCAAGGCATCATTAAGCGCATTTTTATTGGCGCTAACACCCTTGAAAAATTTTTAAGCGATGAAAATAGCGCTATCAACGACACCCTAAAAAGACGCATGCTCTCTGAGTTTTTGCTGGCAAACCCTCATGTGTTATTGATTAGCGCGATTTATACGAATAATAACGAACGAATTATCACTGCCATGAGCATGGATTCAAAAATCGCCTACCCTAATACCGCGCTCAATGAAAACATGATCAATCAAATCCGTTCGCTCAAAAATATAACCCGTTCAGATCCCTATTATAAAGAGGTTGATGGCAATAAAATCTATGGCATGGATATTACCCTCCCCCTAATGGGTAAGAATCAAAATATTATAGGCGCGCTGAATCTCTTTTTAAACATTGACGCTTTTTATACCGATGTGGTGGGCAAGAAAAAGAGCAACACCTTTTTAATGGGGAAAGATGGCAGGCTTTTAATCAACCCTAATCGTGAGATTCAAGATAAGATTTTAAGCGCTATCAATCCGGATAGAAGAGTCGCTAAAGCTGTGGAGTATTACAATCAAAACGAAGCGGGCACTTTGAGCTACCATTCATTGAGCGGGAATACAGAAACCTTTTTAGCCATACAGCCCTTTGATTTTTTTGAAGAAAAAGGGGATAACGACAATCAGTGGCGTTGGGCAATTGGGAAATATGTCAATAAATCTTTAGTCTTTAAAGAAGCCACAAACACCAAATACATTATTATCACCACTTTGATTTTAGGCGTGCTGGTGTTAGCCCTTTTAGTCTTTATCATCATTTCTAGTCTTATAACCAAACGCATCAGTAGGGTCAATAACACCCTAAACGATTTTTTCAACTTGCTTAATAACCCCAAAAATAACCATGCCATAAGCCTAACGCCCCCAAGCACTTATGATGAAATCGGGCAGATGCAAGCTTCTATCAATGAAAACATTCTTAAAACCCAAGAAAGCATTCAAGCCGATAACAAAGCCATTCAAAACAGCATTGAAGTAACAAATTATGTGGAAAATGGGGATTTCACGCAAGAAATCGCATGCGTGCCTAAAAATAAAGATTTGCAAGCTTTAAGAAATACGATTAATAGCATTATCCAGTATTTTCGCAACCAAATTGGCGCTAATATTGAAGCCCTAAATAACGCCCTAGAGCATTATAAAAATTTGGATTTTACCCACCACATCCAAGATCCTAAAGCCAACATGGAAAAAGCGCTCAACACTTTAGGGCAAGAAATTTCTAGCATGCTTAAAGCTTCTTTAGGGTTTGCGAACGCACTCAATCATGAATCCAAAGATTTAAAAACTTGCGTGGATAACTTGACTAAAACCGCCCACAAGCAAGAAAGAAGCCTGAAAAACACCACCCAATCCTTAGAAGAAATCACTAATATTATCACAACAATTGATTCTAAAAGCCAAGAGATGATCTCTCAAGGCGAAGACATTAAAAGCGTGGTGGATATGATTAGAGATATTGCCGATCAAACGAATCTATTAGCCCTAAACGCTGCTATTGAAGCCGCAAGGGCCGGCGAGCATGGCAGAGGCTTTGCGGTGGTGGCTGATGAGGTGAGGAAGCTCGCTGAAAGGACGCAAAAATCGCTCAGCGAAATTGAAGCCAATATCAATATTTTAGTTCAAAGCATCGCCGATAACGCCGAGTCTATCAAAATGCAAAACAAGGGCGTAGAAAACATCCACAATTCCATTAACGCCTTGCAACAAGATGTGCAGGATAATTTGACTATCGCTAACCATTCTTTACAAGTCAGCACTAAAATTGATGGGATCTCCCAAGACATTTTAGAAGATGTGGGTAAGAAGAAATTTTAATTTCTGCTTTTAATTTTGAGCGTCTGAAAGGTGGAACCGCCTAAAGGGCTTTTTTTATAAAGCGCCCTAAAAAACGCTAATGCGAAAGGCTCTTTAAAGTCTGCATGGGCATTTCTTACCCTAAAAAGACTAGAGGTATTTTGTTAGCTTGAATATAGCCTAAGCGCTTACATCTTGCGCCCTAAAGGACGGAGTTTTTTGCGCTAGTTTGATAAAAAGCTTTGGTTGGATTTTTAAAAGCGTTCTTAGGGGGAGTGTTAGTTTTGGGGGTTAAAGGGGTATTCATCGCCAAAATACCCCCCTACCACCCTAAAAGAATTATAAATAAAAATATTAAGTTTTGGCTATCACTCTTTGATGTTGGGGTTTAATCTCAATTCCCCATATCGCCACCCATATCCCCCATGTCTCCCATATCGCCACCCATGTCATCGTTCATATCCCCCATATCGCCCATGTCATCGTTGCTGTTACCCATGTCGTCGTTCATGTCGTTCGCGTTGTTCATATCATCGCCCATGTCGTTGCTATTACCCATGTCGTCATTAGCGTTACCCGTATCATCGTTACCATTGTTCATGTTGCTCATATCATCAGTGTTACCGGTATCAGTATTGCCGGTGTCGGTGTTGTTCATATCGCCGGTATTGTTGCCGCTAGCATCTTTATCATCAGTGGGGGTGTCAGTGGCGCTAGTATCATTTGTGGTGTTAGCGTCCATGTGATCATCATTGTGATCATCGGCGTTAGTGGCGCTGTTAGGGTTTATGAGCGCGTTACCCCCTTGATCCTTGCTATCATTTGCATGGGTGTTGTCCATGTTGTTGGTGGGCGTTTGTTGCACAGGTTGTTGCATGGGGTTATTCATCGCATCATTCAAATCATCTCTATCATCGCCATCAATTTTCAAACTCCCATCTAAATAATTCCCCACCACATCGCTGCTATGGCTTAATTGTTGCACGCTGTCTAGGGCTTTATCCACTTGAGCTTGTTGCTCGCTTGAAAGCCCTTTTTGATCTTTTAAGTCATTGTCTAGCTGGTTTAAATTATTATCTAATTTATCCCTCACTTCCATAGCTTTATTGACAACTGAATCAATCTTACTAGGACTCGCCCCGTCTTGCTTCATTTCTTTGATTTGCCCCACTAAATGGTTAAGCTCTTTGGCTTGAGAAGTGATCGCATCCACGCTTTTAGTGGGCATGGCTTTAGTGTGGAAGAGCGAATTGTCTTTGAGCATGTGGCTGTTGTCTAAATTGACTAAGGCGCTATTCAAGCGGTTGGTTTGAATATCTTTGCTGAATTTGGGATCACGATAAAAACTCATGAGATTTGCTGGTTGCGAAGATTTATCGTCCTTATCGTCTCTGTCATCATCAGTAGGCGTATCAAGTTGGTTGATGGAAGCGTCATGGTCTAAAATCTCTTCTTGATCGAGCGCATACATGTAATTTTCTAACATCAAGTAGTCTTGAACTTGCATCATGAAAAACATGTTAGGGTAGAACCCATACATGCCATCATAAAAGTCATAAAAATCATACATGCCCATGCCATACATTCCATACATGCCATACATACCATAATAAGGGCTATAGTAGGAGTTGTAATAGTTGTTGCTCCTGTAATAAGGGCTTTGAGCCTTTTCATTCTCTTGTTGTTTTTTAAGATACGCCCCTACCACGCTCAAATCAGCGAGCATTTTTTGAGCCGTTTTTTGATCTTTTAAAGAAATGCCTAAGGGGATATAAATACCGGTGCGGTAACTATAAAAAGAATCCCTAGCGATGATTTTAAGGCAATATTTCAAATTCTTTTGCAATTTTAGGGCTTGCCTCAAACGCGCATGCGCTCTAAAATTCCCCAATATACCGGAGTTAAAACGCATTTTTTCCACTAACGCGCTGAATTTTTTCGCATCGCCATTAGCCGCATTGATATAGTTTAAAGCCGTAGCTCCCCACTCTGTGGTGCTGCTTTTATAACCTCCAAAATTCACTATTTTTGGCGTTAATTCCCCTTTTAATTGCGAATCTTTTAAGTCAAACAACGCCCTATTCACGCTGATAGCGTTTAAACTGAGTGTCATTATAAAAAGTATTTTTATAGCTTTCATTGATAACCTTAAAAAATATCTCTTGCGAGCATTATAGACTATTTTTAGAAATCAAAATGATTTTTGAAAACAAGCCAAAGTAAAAAACCAAATCTCAAAACAAAAGGTTCTGTTTCAAGCGTTTCTTTAGTTTTTAAAAAACCCTCTGCTGGAAAGAAGAGAAAGGCTTAGAAGTTGATCATGTAGTTGAAATAGATAGAGAAGTTCCTTTTATAGAACACATCTACCGATCCATCTACACCCCTTTCTTTATAGAATTGGTTGGTAAATAAAGGCAATTTAAAGCCCACTTCAATCCCGCTGTGTTTAGAGAAATTGCTCCTAAAGCCAAATTCCACAGGCATTTGGAAGTAGCTTGTGTTCATGCTCGCTGAACAACCGGCGGTGTTGTTGCAAATTTGCATTTGAGATTTCAAGTAGCTCTCTCCTTGCACGATGAACGAATCCCCTCCTAATCCAAAGCCTAAGAACAACCCTGCTGTGTTATAGCCCTCTTTGCTTTCATAGAAGTTATAGAGCGCATCAAAGCCCACGCCATAAGTGAAGTTATTCACTTGAGATGCGCCATCCATGATTCCAAGCTTACTGCCTACAAAGCTTAAATTCGCATGGTTATAGCTGTAGTATCCATAAGTCCTAAAGCCAAAGCGTTTGGTTTTACCAAAGAACCACTTATACCCTGCCATCGCATTTACCCCATACATTTGCCCGTAATTATTGGTGTTAATCACTCTTGGATTGACTTTAGTATCCGGTTTAGAAGCACTCTGCGTTTGGGGGGCTGGAGCTGGTTGATTGTTGCTAAACATTGAAGTGTCTATCGGGGTGTTATTGTTAGCGCCTGGGGTGCGGGTGGTGTTTTGGTTTTCTAAATTAGAATATTGAAACCCTCCCCCTAAAAACGCACCGCTTTTTTCTGCCATGGACACACTAATGGCTAACGCCATACCCAAAAAAACTTTTTTCATTTAAAACTCCTTAATGTGAGAAATCCTAAGAATTTCTTTTTTCATTGTATTCATGCATGGTGGAAAAAATAGGGAGCTATCAAAATTTGAGAGTTGTCCTCATGCATTCGCTTCTACAGAATATAATCCGCTTTTACAAATATTAAGCTTTGGAGTTATACTACAAAAAAGTGAATTTTTTGTTAAGAATGGGTTAAATAAAACTTTATTTTTAAAAGTTCATATATATAATTTAAAATTATATTTAACTAGATTTTATGGAAGCTCTTACGCTGTTTTGGGGCGAAAATTTAAAAAAGCATGCTAGGGTTTTTGGTGGTAGTGGGTGGTTTAAAAAAGGCTTGGGTGTTTTATCGTTTTTGGGCGTATCGTGTAAAAATCTTATTCAAACTGGCTTTGGGCGTGGGCGATTAAAGGGTTAATCACTTCATCTAAATTCCCTGAAAGCATGATTTCTTCTAAACTATACAGAGTTAAATTGATTCGGTGTTCGCTCAAGCGGTTTTGCGGGTAATTATAAGTGCGGATCCTTTCGCTCCTGTCCCCACTACCCACTTGCTCCTTTCGGTCTTTGGCGTTAGCGAGTTGTTGCTCTTCAATTTGTTTTTCATAAAGGCGCGCTTTTAAGATTTTTAGGGCTTTATCCTTGTTTTTATGCTGGGATTTTTCATCTTGCATGCTCACGCTGATATTAGTGGGAAGGTGCGTGATGCGCACCGCAGAGTCTGTGGTATTGACGCATTGCCCCCCATGCCCGCCAGCGCGAAACACTTCAATCTTTAAATCGCTAGGGTTGATAGAAACTTCCACATCATCCACTTCAGGCATGATCGCTACTGTGATAGCGGAAGTGTGGATGCGCCCTTGAGATTCTGTTTCAGGGACTCTTTGGACTCGATGCGTGCCTGCTTCAAATTTGAGCCTTGAATACACGCCCTTACCCTTAATTAAAGCGATGATTTCTTTATAGCCCCCTACGCTGTTTTCGCTAGAGCTCACTATCTCTACTTTCCATTTTTTCAAATCCGCATAACGGCAATACGCCTTAAACAAATCCCCTACAAAAATGCCCGCTTCATCGCCCCCCGTGCCGGCTCTTAATTCTAAATAAATGTTTTTATCGTCGTTAGGATCTTTGGGGATAAGGAGTTGCTTAATGGCAGTTTCTAGATCGCTTTTTTGGATTTCTAAAATTTTTAACTCTTCTTTAGCCAGTTCGCTCAATTCCTTGTCTTCTAAAAGTTCTTTATTTTCCTTGATATTCTCTAAAACGCTCAAATACTCTTTACTCGCTATGGAGATTGCTTCAATGGAGCTTTGCTCTTTGCTCAATTCGGTGAGTTTTTTAATATCGCTGATCACTTCAGCACTAGAAAGCAACGCTGTGAGTTCGTCGTATCGTTTGAGAATGGAAGAAAGCTTTTCAGCTAGAATAGACATGCGAGACTACCTATAAAAAGATGTGAATAAAAGATGCAACAATCTAAAAAACGCAAAACTTAAAAAGAAGCCCAATAATAAAAACCCGTTATTGAGCTTAAAGAAGTCAAAAACGCCCCAAAACTAAGCGAGAGCGATTTTTTTCACTGAAGCGTTAAGCCTTGAAACTTTCCTAGAAGCGGTGTTTTTCTTTAAAATCCCTTTGCTGACAAATTTATGCAACTCTTTATTAGCGATTTTCAAACGCTCTTGAGCTTTTGTTACATCATTGATAGCGACCGCTTCACGCACGGCTTTAATGATATTCTTAATTTTAGTTTTATAGAACCTGTTGCGTTCGGTTCTTTTAATGGTCTGTCTGATTCGCTTTTCTGCGGACTTATGATTTGCCATAGCCTTGTTTTAATCCCTTTGTAATGTAAAATTTGGCATAATTCTATCTAAAAATTGATTAAAAATAGTTTAAAAGGTATTTTATAACGATGAAAATTTTTGGGACTGATGGCGTGAGGGGTAAAGCAGGGGTGAAACTCACCCCCATGTTTGTGATGCGTTTAGGCATTGCTGCGGGGTTGTATTTTAAAAAACATTCTCAAACGAATAAAATTTTAATTGGTAAAGACACCAGAAAAAGCGGCTACATGGTAGAAAACGCTTTAGTGAGCGCTCTCACTTCCATAGGCTATAACGTGATTCAAATAGGGCCTATGCCTACCCCTGCGATTGCGTTTTTAACCGAAGACATGCGCTGTGATGCGGGCATTATGATAAGCGCGAGCCACAACCCTTTTGAAGATAATGGTATCAAGTTTTTCAATTCTTATGGTTATAAGCTTAAAGAAGAAGAAGAAAGAGCGATTGAAGAAATCTTTCATGATGAAGGATTACTGCACTCTAGCTATAAAGTGGGCGAGAGCGTCGGTAGCGCTAAAAGGATAGACGATGTCATAGGGCGCTATATCGTGCATTTAAAGCACTCTTTCCCCAAACATTTGAATTTACAGAGTTTAAGGATCGTGCTAGATACCGCTAATGGCGCGGCTTATAAGGTGGCTCCGGTCGTTTTTAGCGAGCTTGGGGCTGATGTGTTAGTGATTAATGATGAGCCTAATGGGTGTAATATTAATGAGCAATGCGGGGCTTTACACCCCAACCAATTGAGCCAGGAAGTGAAAAAATACCGCGCGGATCTGGGCTTTGCTTTTGATGGCGATGCTGACAGGCTAGTGGTGGTGGATAATTTAGGGAATATCGTGCATGGGGATAAGCTTTTAGGGGTGTTAGGGGTTTATCAAAAATCTAAAAACGCCCTTTCTTCTCAAGCAATTGTCGCTACGAGCATGAGCAATTTAGCCCTTAAAGAATATTTAAAATCCCAAGATTTAGAATTGAAGCATTGCGCGATTGGGGATAAGTTTGTGAGCGAATGCATGCAATTGAATAAAGCCAATTTTGGAGGCGAGCAAAGCGGGCATATCATTTTTAGCGATTACGCTAAAACAGGCGATGGCTTGGTGTGCGCTTTGCAAGTGAGCGCGTTAGTGTTAGAAAGCAAGCAAGTAAGCTCTGTTGCACTAAACCCCTTTGAATTATACCCCCAAAGCCTAGTGAATTTGAATATCCAAAAAAAGCCTCCTTTAGAAAGCCTGAAAGGTTATAGCGCTCTTTTAAAAGAATTAGACCAACTAGAGATCCGCCATTTGATCCGCTATAGCGGCACTGAAAACAAATTACGCATTCTCTTAGAAGCTAAAGATGAAAAACTTTTAGAATCCAAAATGCAAGAATTAAAAGAGTTTTTTGAAGGGCATTTGTGCTAAAAACCACCCAAAAAAGCCTGTTGGTTTTTATAGGGGTTTTTTTTCTTATTTTTGGCGCGGATCAAGCGATTAAATACGCTATTTTAGAGGGGTTTCGCTATGAAAGTTTGATGATAGATATTGTTTTGGTGTTCAATAAAGGCGTGGCGTTTTCCTTGCTCAGTTTTTTAGAGGGGGGTTTGAAATACTTGCAAATCCTTTTGATTTTAGGGCTTTTTATCTTTTTAATGCGCCAAAAGGAGCTTTTTAAAAGCCATGCCATAGAGTTTGGCATGGTGTTTGGCGCTGGGGTTTCTAATGTTTTAGACCGGTTTGTGCATGGGGGCGTGGTGGATTATGTGTATTATCATTATGGCTTTGATTTTGCCATTTTTAATTTCGCTGATGTCATGATAGATGTGGGCGTGGGCGTTTTATTGTTAAGACAATTCTTTTTTAAGCAAAAACAAAACAAAATTAAGGCATAATTGCCCTTTTTAATAAAGGTCGCGTAGCTCAGTTGGTAGAGCACTACCTTGACATGGTAGTGGCCGCTGGTTCAAGTCCAGTCGTGGCCACCATTATCACTCCAATTTTAATTCTCATTTTTTTGCGAGTTTTTGATCTTTATAAATTCTAAAGGGGTATTAAATGCACTCCCAATAACGCTTTTATAGCACTTCAAAAACATAACACTAATTCATTTTAAATAATAATTAGTTAATGAACGCTTCTGTTAATCTTAGTAAATCAAAACATTGCTACAATTACTCCAACCTTGATTGCGTTATGTCTTCAAGGAAAAACACTTTAAGAATAGGAGAATGAGATGAAACTCACCCCAAAAGAGTTAGATAAGTTGATGCTCCACTACGCTGGAGAATTAGCTAGGAAACGCAAAGAAAAAGGCATTAAGCTTAACTATGTAGAAGCAGTAGCTTTGATTAGTGCCCATATTATGGAAGAGGCGAGAGCTGGTAAAAAGACTGCGGCTGAATTGATGCAAGAAGGGCGCACTCTTTTAAAACCGGATGATGTGATGGATGGCGTGGCAAGCATGATCCATGAAGTGGGTATTGAAGCGATGTTTCCTGATGGGACTAAACTCGTAACCGTGCATACCCCTATTGAGGCCAATGGTAAATTAGTTCCTGGTGAGTTGTTCTTAAAAAATGAAGACATCACTATCAACGAAGGCAAAAAAGCCGTTAGCGTGAAAGTTAAAAATGTGGGCGACAGACCCGTTCAAATCGGTTCACACTTCCATTTCTTTGAAGTGAATAGATGCTTAGATTTTGACAGAGAAAAAACTTTCGGTAAACGCTTAGACATTGCGAGCGGGACAGCGGTAAGGTTTGAGCCTGGCGAAGAAAAATCCGTAGAGTTGATTGACATTGGCGGTAACAGAAGAATCTTTGGATTTAACGCGTTGGTTGATAGGCAAGCAGACAACGAAAGCAAAAAAATTGCTTTACACAGAGCTAAAGAGCGTGGTTTTCATGGCGCTAAAAGCGATGACAACTATGTAAAAACAATTAAGGAGTAAGAAATGAAAAAGATTAGCAGAAAAGAATATGTTTCTATGTATGGCCCTACTACAGGCGATAAAGTGAGATTGGGCGATACAGACTTGATCGCTGAAGTAGAACATGACTACACCATTTATGGCGAAGAGCTTAAATTCGGCGGCGGTAAAACCCTAAGAGAAGGCATGAGCCAATCTAACAACCCCAGCAAAGAAGAACTGGATTTAATCATCACTAACGCTTTAATCGTAGATTACACCGGTATTTATAAAGCGGATATTGGTATTAAAGATGGCAAAATCGCTGGCATTGGTAAAGGCGGTAACAAAGACATGCAAGATGGTGTTAAAAACAATCTTAGCGTGGGTCCTGCTACTGAAGCCTTAGCCGGTGAAGGCTTGATCGTAACGGCTGGTGGTATTGACACACACATCCACTTCATTTCACCCCAACAAATCCCTACAGCTTTTGCAAGCGGTGTAACAACTATGATTGGTGGCGGAACTGGTCCTGCTGATGGCACTAACGCAACCACTATCACTCCAGGTAGAAGAAATTTAAAATGGATGCTCAGAGCGGCTGAAGAATATTCTATGAACTTGGGTTTCTTGGCTAAAGGTAACGCTTCTAACGATGCAAGCTTAGCCGATCAAATTGAAGCCGGTGCGATTGGCTTTAAAATCCACGAAGACTGGGGTACCACTCCTTCTGCAATCAATCATGCGTTAGATGTTGCGGACAAATACGATGTGCAAGTCGCTATCCACACAGACACTTTGAATGAAGCCGGTTGTGTAGAAGACACTATGGCAGCTATTGCTGGGCGCACTATGCACACTTTCCACACTGAAGGCGCTGGCGGCGGACACGCTCCTGATATTATTAAAGTGGCCGGCGAACACAACATTCTACCCGCTTCCACTAACCCCACTATCCCTTTCACTGTGAATACAGAAGCCGAACACATGGACATGCTTATGGTGTGCCACCACTTGGATAAAAGCATTAAAGAAGATGTTCAGTTCGCTGATTCAAGGATCCGCCCTCAAACCATTGCGGCTGAAGACACTTTGCATGACATGGGGATTTTCTCCATCACCAGTTCTGACTCTCAAGCTATGGGTCGTGTGGGTGAAGTTATCACCAGAACTTGGCAAACAGCTGACAAAAACAAAAAAGAATTTGGCCGTTTGAAAGAAGAAAAAGGCGATAACGACAACTTCAGGATCAAACGCTACTTGTCTAAATACACCATTAACCCAGCGATCGCTCATGGGATTAGCGAGTATGTAGGTTCTGTAGAAGTGGGCAAAGTGGCTGACTTGGTATTGTGGAGTCCAGCATTCTTTGGCGTGAAACCCAACATGATCATCAAAGGCGGGTTCATTGCATTAAGTCAAATGGGTGATGCGAACGCTTCTATCCCTACCCCACAACCGGTTTATTACAGAGAAATGTTCGCTCATCATGGTAAAGCTAAATACGATGCAAATATCACTTTTGTGTCTCAAGCGGCTTATGACAAAGGCATTAAAGAAGAATTAGGGCTTGAAAGACAAGTGTTGCCGGTAAAAAATTGCAGAAACATCACTAAAAAAGACATGCAATTCAACGACACTACCGCTCACATTGAAGTCAATCCTGAAACTTACCATGTGTTCGTGGATGGCAAAGAAGTAACTTCTAAACCAGCCAATAAAGTGAGCTTGGCGCAACTCTTTAGCATTTTCTAGGATTTTTTAGGAGCGATGCTCCTTAAATCCTTAGTTTTTAGCTCTCTGATTTTTTGTTTATCAAAAAATTGGGGGCTTTTTTTGTTTTTATTTTTTGTCAATTTACTATTTTTCTTTATGATTAGCTCAAGCAACAAAAGTTATTCGTAAGGTGCGTTTGTTGTAAAAATTTTTGTTTGGAAGGAAAAGGCAATGCTAGGACTTGTATTGTTATATGTTGGGATTGTTTTAATCAGCAATGGGATTTGCGGGTTAACCAAAGTCGATCCTAAAAGCACTGCGGTGATGAACTTTTTTGTGGGCGGACTTTCCATTATTTGTAATATAGTTGTCATCACTTATTCCGCTCTCCACCCTACAGCCCCTGTAGAAGGTGCAGAAGATATTGCTCAAGTATCGCACCATTTGACTAGTTTCTATGGGCCAGCGACTGGGTTATTGTTTGGTTTTACCTACTTGTATGCGGCTATCAACCACACTTTTGGTTTGGATTGGAGGCCGTATTCTTGGTATAGCTTATTCGTAGCGATCAACACTGTTCCTGCTGCGATTTTATCCCACTATAGCGATATGCTTGATGACCACAAAGTGTTAGGCATCACTGAGGGCGATTGGTGGGCGATCATTTGGTTGGCTTGGGGTGTTTTGTGGCTTACCGCTTTCATTGAAAACATCTTGAAAATCCCTTTAGGGAAATTCACTCCATGGCTTGCTATCATTGAGGGTATTTTAACCGCTTGGATCCCTGCTTGGTTACTCTTTATCCAACACTGGGTGTGAGATGATCATAGAGCGTTTAATAGGCAATCTAAGGGATTTAAACCCCTTGGATTTCAATGTGGATCATGTGGATTTGGAATGGTTTGAAACGAGGAAAAAAATCGCTCGCTTTAAAACCAGGCAAGGCAAAGACATAGCCATACGCCTTAAAGACGCTCCCAAGTTGGGTCTCTCTCAAGGGGATATTTTATTTAAAGAAGAGAAGGAAATTATCGCCGTTAATATCTTGGATTCTGAAGTCATTCACATCCAAGCCAAGAGCGTGGCAGAAGTAGCGAAAATATGCTACGAAATAGGGAACCGCCATGCGGCTTTATACTATGGCGAGTCTCAATTTGAATTTAAAACACCATTTGAAAAGCCCACGCTAGCGTTATTAGAAAAGCTAGGGGTTCAAAATCGTGTTTTAAGTTCAAAACTGGATTCCAAAGAGCGCTTAACCGTGAGCATGCCCCATAGTGAGCCTAATTTTAAGGTTTCACTAGCGAGCGATTTTAAAGTGGTCGTAAAATAGAAAAGAAATAGAAAAATAACAGAATGGATAAAGGAAAGAGCGTGAAAAGCACTAAAAAAGGCGTGGGTATGCCCCCAAAAACCCCAAAGACAGACAACAATGCTCATGTGGATAATGAATTTCTGATCTTGCAAGTCAATGATGCGGTGTTCCCTATTGGATCTTACACGCATTCTTTTGGGCTAGAAACTTACATCCAGCAAAAAAAAGTTACCAATAAAGAAAGCGCTTTAGAATATCTAAAAGCCAATCTTTCTAGCCAGTTCCTTTACACGGAAATGCTGAGTTTGAAACTCACCTATGAAAGCGCCCTCCAACAGGATTTAGAAAAAATCTTAGGGATTGAAGAAATCATCATGCTATCCACAAGCCCCATGGAATTACGATTAGCCAATCAAAAGCTAGGCAATCGTTTCATTAAAACCTTACAAGCCATGAACGAATTAGACATGGGCACATTTTTTAACGCTTACACTCAAAAAACCAAAGATCCAACCCATGCCACTAGCTATGGCGTTTTTGCAGCGAGTTTGAATATGGAGTTGAAAAAGGCTTTAAGGCATTATCTTTATGCGCAAACTTCTAACATGGTGATCAACTGCGTTAAAAGCGTCCCCTTATCCCAAAACGATGGGCAAAAAATCTTGTTGAGCTTGCAAAGCCCTTTTAACCAGCTCATAGAAAAAACCCTAGAACTAGACGAAAGCCACTTGTGCGCGGCAAGCGTTCAAAACGACATTAAGGCGATGCAGCATGAGAGTTTATACTCGCGCCTTTATATGTCTTGAATTTTAATCTCAAATTGAAAGGAATTTTATGGTAAAAATTGGAGTTTGTGGTCCTGTAGGAAGCGGTAAAACCGCCTTGATTGAAGCTTTAACGCGCCACATGTCAAAGGATTATGACATGGCGGTCATCACTAATGATATTTACACGAAAGAAGACGCAGAGTTTATGTGTAAAAATTCGGTGATGCCACGAGAGAGGATCATTGGCGTAGAAACAGGAGGCTGTCCGCACACGGCTATTAGAGAAGACGCTTCTATGAATTTAGAAGCCGTAGAAGAAATGCATGGCCGTTTCCCTAATCTGGAATTGCTTTTGATTGAAAGCGGAGGCGATAACCTTTCAGCGACTTTCAACCCAGAGCTAGCGGACTTTACGATCTTTGTGATTGATGTGGCTGAGGGCGATAAAATTCCCCGAAAGGGCGGGCCAGGAATCACGCGCTCAGACTTGCTTGTCATCAATAAGATTGATTTAGCCCCCTATGTGGGAGCGGACTTGAAAGTCATGGAAAGGGATTCTAAAAAAATGCGTGGCGAAAAGCCCTTTATTTTTACGAATATCCGCGCTAAAGAAGGTTTAGACGATGTGATCGCTTGGATCAAGCACAACGCTTTATTGGAAGATTGATGAACACTTACGCTCAAGAATCCAAGCTCAGGTTAAAAACCAAAATAGGGGCTGACGGGCGGTGCGTGATTGAAGATAATTTTTTCACGCCCCCCTTTAAGCTCATGGCACCCTTTTACCCTAAAGACGATTTAGCTGAAATCATGCTTTTAGCGGTAAGCCCTGGCTTAATGAAAGGCGATGCGCAAGATGTGCAATTGAGTATCGGTCAAAATTGCAAGCTAAGGATCACTTCGCAATCCTTTGAAAAAATCCATAACACTGAAGACGGGTTTGCCAGCAGAGACATGTGCATTGTTGTGGGGGAAAACGCTTTTTTAGATTTTGCGCCTTTCCCGTTAATCCCCTTTGAAAACGCGCATTTTAAGGGCAACACCACGATTTCTTTGTGCTCTAGCTCTCAATTGCTCTATAGTGAAATCATTGTCGCCGGGCGAGTGGCGTGCAATGAGTTGTTTAAATTCAACCGCTTGCACACCAAAATCTCTATTTTACAAGATGAGAAACCCATCTATTATGACAACACGATTTTAGATCCCAAAACCACCGACATGAATAACATGTGCATGTTTGATGGCTATACGCATTATTTGAATTTGGTGCTTGTCAATTGCCCCATAGAGCTCTCTAGTGTGCGAGAATGCATTGAAGAAAGCGAAGGGGTGGATGGGGCCGTGAGTGAAATCGCTAGTTCTCATTTATGCCTGAAAGCTTTGGCGAAAGGCTCAGAACCCTTGTTGCATTTAAGAGAAAAAATCGCTCGCCTGGTTACGCAAACCACCACACAAAAGGTTTGAAAGCACTTTAAAAAGATTAAATCCCTTTAGTCTTTTTAACCCCCCTCTTTTTTAACTCTCTTTTTTTAACTCTCTTTTTTTAACTCTCTTTTTTTAACCCCCCCTTTTTTTAATCTTGTAAGCTGAAGGGCCTAAACTCAGTGCGGCTGTCTTTAGAAAGCTCTATCAATAGCGCATTGAGTCTGCTTGGTGAAGATAAACCGCTTTGGAGAGCGTTCAAGTTTTCCCCATTGCACCTAAAGGCTAGGCATTGCTTGAAGTGGTGGTTTAACAAATCTTTTAACTTGTCAAAATGGTAATTAGTTTTAATTTGCCTAAAGTCATGTGCAAAAATGACGCAATACTGCTCGTTGTCTATGGCTTTTTCTAAAAACGATTTTAACTTTTCCGCCCCTACTTTGTCGTGCAATTCTTTCGCTTCGTTGAGATTGTCTATCACAAGCGCGCTGTTAGGATTCATAGCGGTGTCTAAAACGCTCCCTAGAGGGCCTTGCATGGGCGTGATGTGGTGTTTTTTCAATTCATCAAGTTCTCTCACAAGGCGTTTTTCGGCGTTGTAGAAGAGCAACTCTTTGTTGGCAGTCTTGAAATTTTGAGCGAAAAGCTTCATTAAAGCGATGCGAGCGTTTAAATCTTGGCTCACCACCAACAAATGCGATTCGTTGTTTTCAAACTCCACTATCAAGTCCTTTTGCTCATAATCCGCTTCTTTGCCCAGATGCAAACGCATTTCATTAGTCTTAAGGATATTAGGCATTTCTAAAGGCTTCTCGCCATTATAGATTTTATGCTCTATGGGGGTGAGATTTCTTTGGTTAAATTCTTCATGGATTTTTTTGATAAACGCTGTGAAATCATCAGGGGCTTTAGGGATACTCATCTTGGTGTGGTATTTTTGATGCCCTCCGTTGTTGTTGAAAATGCCTTCTGGCCTGACAAGCTCACAAGCTACATCATCGTCCAAAATTTTAGCGCTGTCGTCTGCATCCATAGGCAAAGCGATGCGGTTGGCGATTTGAGTCTTAATGCTTGAATCAATTTCACCGCCGCGCATGGTTTGAGTGGCTAAAACCAAATGCACCCCATAGCTACGGCCCTTTTTAAGCAGAGCGTTTAAATACCACTCCACCTCACCTTTTCTTTTTTTATCGCTAAAAAGCACCTGAAATTCATCAACCACTACGATCAGTCTGGGCATTTCGCCATGTTTTCGGTAATTGCTCAAATCTTTCACATTAAACTGCTTGAACAGCTCGGCTCTTTCTTGCATTTCTTTACAAAGCCAGCTTAAAAAACTCATGCCATAACCTACCGAACTCGCCACGCTCACCAACCTCGCATGCTCTAAAACCGGATCTGTGTATGCGTTAAATTCCACCCCCTCTTTATAGTCTAATAAAAAGAGTTGGACTTCATTGGGCGCGTAGTAGAAAGCTAAATTTTGGATCAACACATGCAAGAAATTGGATTTCCCGCTCCCGCTGTGGTCGCAAATGAGCGTGTGGTTTTGCGCTCCACCGATCTCAAAACGCACCTCTTTGTGGTTAATATCCCACCCCACCGGCACAACCACCTCATGCTGAGAGCTTTTAGTCCAAAATTCTTTGTCTCTTTGTAAGTCCTTCAACTCCCTTTTAACTTCTTTTTTTTGCTTGTAATACGCTTTGATTTTATCAGCGAAGTCTTTCATGTGCTGGGATTGGATACCATGATCATTGATGACTTCCACGTTAAGATATTTAAAGCGTTCAAAACTTGTCGTATCCCTAAAAAACTCCGCATGTTTTTTCAGATCTTCTGCGGATTGATTGTTTTTTTCGCTCTCCAAATTGACAAAGCTCAAAACCCCATTTTTAGAGCCAAAACGCATGATTTTTTTTCTAGATAATAAAGCGCGTCTTTACTCAAAGCACCCACCCCGCTTAAAAAAAAGCGCTTTTAAAGGCAAGCGGTCTTCTTTTTCTTCATTATAATGCGCAAAATCTCTAAAACCGGCCAATTTTTCTTGCAAATTAACCTTTAAATATTCATACAAATGCTTTAGGGCTTCTTCTATTTCCTTGCTTTCGGTCAAAATCCTTTGCTGGTAAATAAAATCATTGTCTTTATCTAAAAGCCTTCTGGCCAGATTGAAAATGCCCCCAAGCTCAACGCATCAACCAAGACGACCTCTAATTGCACTAAAGGCACGCTGGAGAGTAAGCGCATGAGCATTTCTCTCAAAAACTGCCCGTCTTTTTCATGCTCTATATACAAGCTTTTAGGGGGGAAAGGATAAACTTTAGGCAATAAAAATTCCATGTTAGCGCCATTTTTGCCTTTAATTTCCAACAAACCACAGCTTAAAAATTTAGGGTAAGTGGTCGTTTCATTGAACTTTGGCGCGTCTGTGAATTGCGTTTGAATTTGCCTGATACTCTTTTGATAGTCCTCTATTTGTGAGACGATCGGCTTGAGAAAACTCTCTGGCTCTTTTTTAGCAACAACTTTATCTAAGGCGTCGTCCAGTTCTTTTAATAAATTACCCGCATCAATCATTTTTATCCTTAAGATATTCATCATAGCGCCTCTTAGCTTCTCTTTCATGCTCTTTTGCTTCACGCATAAGCCTATCGATCTCGCTTTGTGAATGGAAACTCATATGAATTTGTTTCTCCAAATACTTGGCTTCTTCAATTTGCTCGTTGATTTTTCTCATTTCGTATTGAGTTTCCTGCTCTAAATTTTCTAAATCATGCGCGATTTTTAGCATCTCCTCTAGCGCTTCACTTTTGAGTTTCTGCCCCAAAATCATCTTGCATGGCCTCTTCTACGAAATAGTCGCAAATCCTTTTTAACTCATTGGTGCAACCCTCCAAAAAAACTTTATGAGAAAACATTTTAACCCCTTGATTCCAGTTTTTTTAAAAACATATTAAGATTTAATAGCGCTTTTTTTGAGCCATTATCGGTGTCTAAAAACAGCACCACATCAGTGGTGGTATTCCAAAGATAATACCCCCCATACCCGTCATTAGCAAAAACGATTTCTTCAGGCTCTAACCATTCTTTTAAGCTCTGCATGAAATCAATGAACAAACCCTTGCCCTCTAAGTTGAAATTCAAAACATGTTTGAACATGTAAGACTCATTGCCCACCATGAAATAACGCAATTGGCTAAAACCATAATTTGATCGTTTGATGAAGTCCTTAAATGCATCGCTAAAGCCTATTTTCAACCGCTCTTCTAACCCGTTCAACGCATTTTTATTGAGCGGCTCTACAAATTCCCAATTCAATTCTGTTTCTGTAGAAATTCTGTCCATAGTGAATATCCTTTCGTGTGTTTCACGCCTAATAATAACTCTTCTCTCACCAGCACTAAATTCCCTAAAACATTCGCGTCGAAATGCCATAAATAACCCCTAGGAATGAATCCTTTTGCGATCTATTCCAACTCTGCCGCATCAAAGCCCAAATCGTTGTCTTTTTAAGCGTAGCTTGTAAAGCCTTTAGGGCATGATGAGCGCATGCGGTTTTACTCCAATCTTCTAAAGGCACAATGGCGCTAAAAACGCTATCAAATTCCGCCAAACGCCACTCATTAAAGCGGACTTCTTCCGGATAGGGGTTTTGCTCATCCACAATAAAGCCCTCTTTACGGCTTTCTAAAAACTCCCTATACTCCAACGCTTTTTGCGTATAATCTTCATTGCGTTCTAAAACGGGGTCGATTTTTTGACTCAAACTTTCTGTAGCGCGCTCTAACTCTGTTTCCAAGCTATCAAAAGCTTCATTCACAGCGTTTGAATCGTTGGGGGTTTCTTTGATTTTTTCTGCAAAATCTTCTAAAGCTTTCTTACAATTTTTAACGCAACGATTTTTGGCTAAAGTCAAGCTTTCGTTATAAGAAAGCACGCTTAAAACGCTTGGCATCAAATCCTCTAAACTCTTTTCAAATTCTCGCTCTTTAGAGCTTGCCATGCGATCCAGTTCATCGTTAGGGTTTTCATCATAAAAAGATGTGCCCGTCAAATCCAATTCTCGCTCTTTAGAAGTTGTGGCGCGATCCCTATAAGAAAAAGCGCTGATTTTATCTTTCAGATCAGCGTATAAAGAAAAGCTAAAATCTTCCCTCAAATCCTTCAAGCGCTCATCAAAAACGCTTTTTTTAGGGGTATAAGCAATCTTAGGGCTTTCAAAATCGCGCTCCTTTAAACTTTCTGGGGGCGCAATATTGTATTCATTATCTATCGCCGCGCTCGCATAGTTCAAGCGCCTGATAAATTCCTGGTGCTTATCAGTATAAAAATGCAACCTCTTTTTAACGCTCTCCCAAGCTCCCTCTACAAGTTCCACGCTCGCTTTGGCTTGAATGGAGTAGATTTCAAGCATTTGTTTTAATAACCTTACATTGTGTTCCCATTTTTCTATATTGTCTTCCATAAGGTTTAAGCCCTTTTCACAAAGTTCAGCGCATAATTTAACAGGAGGGATAACCGACCCTACCGCATTACAAAAACTTCTCCCAATCTCCCCAAGAACTCCCCAAAAACCACTTCGCTCCTTTCTGGCTTTTTTTAATTCTCCTATGGCTTTTTCCAATCGCATTTCAATTTTGTTGCGTTCTACTAGGATTTTTAGTGCGTAACTATCAAGATTTGTGATAAATTGAAGACACTTTTCTTCTTGCAAGGTTTTTTTAAATTCCCTGCATTCATCAACAACCTTTTTGACTTCTTCTGTGTCCGTTTTCCATTCAGCCATAAACAACCCCTTAATAATCTTGCTCTAAAACCCTAATCCTCTCTTTAAGCCATGCGATTTGCTCTTGCGCGGCTTCATCAAATTCGTTGAAAGTGCTTCTCAAGTTGTCTAACACCTCGCTAAATCTGTCTCTTCTAGCGTCTTGCCATGAATCCAAGTTATGGAAATGGCTGCTCAAGCTGTTCACTTCCTCGTTTAGTAACTCTTTAAAGCGTTCTAAATGCCCTACAAATTCCCTGACCTCTTCAGTATCCATTTGCACTCTGCTCATCGGTTGTCCTTTCTTTTAAAAATTTTCTTCATTAGAATCAGGCTTTTTATCGCCGCTGATTCTAATGCTCCCACCCCCATAGCTAGGGGGTGTTGTGGGGCGAACCTCTAGCGTTTCGCCTCTTTCTCTTTTGTATTTTTCTTGCTGGCTTTGGTGGTATGTTTTCATGCTGTCTATCACGATTGTTTTGTGGATGCTCCCTAAATCAGCGTTGGTGAGCAATTTTTTAGCGCCATTACCCAAGCTGTTAGAATACCTGTCTTCTATCTTAAGAGACAAATTCAAGCCCTTAAAATTCTCTAAAGCCTCCACTAACGCTACCACAAGCTTCCTGTCCCAAATGGAATTTTTCAAATCCTTACACAAGGAAAAAACTTCGCTTGAAAACTGGTAGTCATACAAAAACAAAAGGTCTAAATTTTCTAAAAATTCCAGATTGCAACGCTCTTTAAAACTTCTCAAAAAGCCCTCTTTTAAAGGCGCAAAGCCTTCAGTGATAGGGATTAGCCTCTTGTCTTGGGTGTGTTTAAACACCATAATGCTTTTTTCAATCACGACAAACGCATAAGCGTTCTTAGTCATCATAATTTTTCTACCTCGCTTTCATAGATTAGTTGGTCATCTTTAAACAGCCCCACTTTAATGCTTTGGGAATCCACGCAACACACCTTCACATCCACTTCTTCAATCTCTTCTAGCGCTATGGAAATCATTTGCGTATCTTTAATGTCCAAAGTGTTGGTGTTGGCTAGGGCTTTGTCGCTGTAGCGTATCTCTAACTCATCAAAGCCTCCCCATTCCTCTTTAGTTTGGAAAATCTGGTATTCATTAGGCTTTAAAGAATCCCTATGGATTTTAGTGTGGAATTTCCCTTCTCTCTCAATACCCAAATCGTATTTAAACACAGGATTGGAGCTTATAGAGGGCATTTCAATCCCTTTAGCCTTGTCCCTACTTTCTAAAAGCCCAAAAGCCACCCCGGTTTTGCAAGTGGCTTTCACATAAGCGGGCGTGTTAGAGATGTCTTCTCCTGTAAGCTCTAAAATCTGTTTGTCTGATTTTTCTGTGCCTAGCGGTTCATAAAGAATGAATGTGAAATCATCTTTAGAAGTCTTTTGCTTGTAATCTTTGAGCTGCTTTTCTTTGGCGTTTTCAAACGCTTGTTTGACTAGCACCGAACGGCTCGCATTCCCGCCTAAGAAAACATGAAACGCCCGACACTGATCATCAATGTTTTCAGCCATCACTTTAGAAAATCCGGCAAAGAAGTTGGCAACGCCGTCATCTATCTTGTCTTTTAAGAGGCTTAAAATCTCTTTGCAATCAACTTTAAGATCGCATTCTGTTTCTACCCCATTCCTATCAAACAGCTGAGCTTTAAAATCCTTTTCAAAACCCTCTATGCTAAACTCTTCATTTTCTTCTATCGCTTCTATAATATCAGCGTCTAAATTTTCTAAAAAAGGGTGTAATTGAGAAGCGATCGCTTGCAAGTTCAAGCGCGCTTCCCTGGAATTTTGCATAAACGATCCAAAGCGTTGCGTATCGATCCTGTCATAGTTGGGTTTAGCGATGACAATGTCTTTTGATTTCAGCTCTTGGAAATTTTTGGCATACGCTTCAAAAGCCAACAATTCCAATAAATTTTCACCGCCTAAATACTTATCCCCTCCGCTGCTAAAATGCGTCATTTTGTAAAAGAATTTGGGGTTAGCGCTTTTTTCCCATTTGCCAAAGTCAAAATCCGTCGTCCCGCCCCCAAAATCAAACACCCCGTAATAAACCGGTTTGTCTAACTTCTCTGATTTAAAAAACCCGTAGCTTTTTAAAGCGCTAATGGCATACGCACAAGGCTCGCTCGCTCTCAATTCCACTTTGAAAGTTTTAGCCGTTTTTTCATCGTCAAAAACATGCCTGGGTAAGGATTTTTTCAAGCCTCTTTCAAAACTCTCTCTGATTTTTTCAGCCTGATGCTTTTCATACTTGATAGGATAGGATAAAAAGTATTTCAAAAACACGCCATTTTGCATGTTGTTGATGCAGCGACCAATATAGTAAGCATAGATTTCTATGGGGTTAAAATCCGTGCAATGAGCGAAGCTTTCTAAAGAAAAATCCCCAAATAAATCCCTAAAATTCCGTTTTTCATCCGCTCCAGCCCATTGCTTCAATTGAGAAAAAAACCGATACAAATCATTACCTTGAGTGTTTGAAAGATTCTTTTGGGCTTCATGCGCCACTTTTATATCGTTCTTTTCTGTGAAAGGGCGGTGATCTAAAGCGTTGTAATCTTTAAGAAACTTTTCTTTATCTCTGAACTCCACTATCGTGGGGTTTTCATACTTTTCCAAACTCTCTATATCTACATCCCCACCAATAGAGAGCAAGCGGTATATTCCGTTATTATCCATATAGCTTGCAGTCGTGCTTTTAGTCCCAAAGTCAATAGCGACAACGCCCTTGTTTAAGTCTTTCAAGCTTGAGCGGGCATAGAAGTTCTCTTCTTTTCCGTCAGAGTTTTTGGGTAAATTATCAAATCTAAAGGTTACGCTTTCTTTAGACAAGCTAGGCACCTCTAAATCCCAATGCCCTCCGTCCAAATCAAGCAATTGGCTTTGGCTATAGCTCTTAAGGCCTACCGCTATATTATCCACCTCGAGCATCAATTTTTTAAATTCTTCAAAATCCACATACACATCGCTATAAGAAACGATCTCTAAGGTTTTTTCTATTTTCTCATTAGTGATCTTTTTATCTTGCGCTAAATCCTCTATGAATTTTTGATTTTCATCAGAAAGATACCTTAAAGAAGTCTCATTATTGACGATCGCATGAAGCACCCGCAGCGCTTGTTTGAATTTGATTTTGTCTTCGTCTGACACTTCTTCTTTGAAATTGACTTTACTTTTTTCATTGAATGCGGCTTTATTGTTTAAAGACAGCTTGCACAGCTCCTCTACTAAGGGGTGGCCAAGAGACAGTCTTAAACTTTGTAAGGGGTTTACCATGATATTTCCTTTATTGTGGTTTTTGTGGTTGCAATGTGAAGAGTTGCTCGTTCAAGCCGTAAGCCCTCTCTTTGAGAGCGATGTTCTCTTCTCCTAATTTTCGGTTTTGGCGTTTTAAATCCTGGTTTGCGTTCGCTAAACGACTGTTGTGTAAGTCCAACTCGCTTTTGTCTGTGGCTTCTAAACTCTTCAAGCACGCGATTTCTCGCTCCAATTCTGTTTTTTCTTCGGCTATGTTTTCTTTAGCTTGCAACAATTGATCGTTAGAGTTTTCTAAATTTTTTTGAGCGCTTTCTAACTTTTTGAGTTTGTCGGCTAGGTATTGGTTGTCTTTTTCTAAATTAGCGCATAATTCTTTTAAAAACCCATGCGTATCTTGCAATTGCGCTCGCTCTTGTTTGAGGCTGCCCTGCTCGTTATTGAGCGCGATAAATTGGTGGTTGAGCTTGTCGTTTTCGGTTTTCAGTTCGGTGTTTGCTTTAGTTAGATTTTCTTTATCTTTTGATAATTCGGCTTTTTCATTAGTCAGATTTTCTTTATCTGTGGTTAGAGCTTTATTTTTCAATCAGTTCGGTGTTTGCTTTAGTTAGATTTTCTTTATCTTTTGATAATTCGGCTTTTTCTTTAGTCAGCTTTTCTTTAGCTTGCCATAATTGATCGTTAGGGTTTTCTAACCCACTGATTTTTACAGCTAAGTTTTTGTTTTCTTTAGATAATTTGTCGTTTTTGTTTCCTAGATCAGTGTTTGCTTTAGTTAGCTTTTCTTTTGTTGTGAATAGATTGTCGTTTTTTGCCTTAATTGATTGTTGGCGTCTTTTAACCCACTGATGCGAGCTTCTAATTCTTCCCTCACTTGATAGAAGCCAAAGTATTTTTCAATGAATGTTCCCACTTTATGATCCAATATCCACGATAGTATAATATGGTGGTGTTTTTTTGTCGTATGTATAACCGATTAAGACCACTCTTTGCATCTTTTGAGAAGTGTTTTGCTCTGGGTATAGGCTTTTGCATGTAGAGTCATAAGCGCTTGGCTCTTTCAAACGCTCAAATTTCTTATCCTTAACATATTCAAAAAGCAAATCAAACAATTCAGCTAATTTTTCGCCTTTATCGCTCTTCTTATCGCTTAATTCTTGGCTCGCTTTGTCATAAAGGCTTTCTAAATAGTATTTACTATCGCTAAGAACGTATGCGATCAAATCCATTGCGCTATGAGTTGTTGCTACAAAATTAAAATTCAAGCACCCTTTGACTTCCAAAAAGACTTCATAGAGTTTTTCTAACTTTTTGTATGGAGCGTGTTTTCGCTCTAACTTGTCTTTTTCTTTTGATAACTCGGTGATCTTGTTAGTTAGCTCGGCTTTTTCATTTTCTAAAACTTGCTGAGATTGTTCTAACTCTTTCACTTGCTTTTGTGATGCATTAAGCTGATTGTTTAGATTTTCTCTTTCTGTAGATAGAGCTTTATTTTTTTCAGTCAGCTCGGTATTTTGACTAGCTAGCTTATCTTTTTCTCTAGCTAGATCATTTCTTTCTCTATTTAGTTCGGTGTTTGCTTCTTTTAGTTTGGTGTTTTCTTCTTGGACTTTTTTAAGCGCTTCCTCTCTTCCTTGAGCGTCTTTTGAGTTTTCTTGGGTGTCGTTAGAGGATTTTCTAAAAAAGAAGCCTATGAAACGAGAGATCTTTATAAGGGGTTCAAGGTCTTCTAATTTGCCTTCTAGTTTTTTAAAGCGATCTGCAAGATCTTCAACAGATTTTAAAGGCTCTTCATTATTGGGGGGGTGGAAGCAGTCGTTCTTGAAATATTCGTATTTTCTGTATTCGTGTTTTCTACAATATGAGCACCACTCATAAAAATATCTCCTTTTATCTTATATCAATGTTAAAAAGGTTTTTATTGTAATTTGAGAAAACTTAAAATGAGCTTTATTATCCCCCCCTTTAGCCCCCTCTTTATAAACCCCTAGAATGTAGAATCCCAGTGGTTTAAATTAGAAGAATAAGGGTCAAAAAAGCCCTTAGGCGTGTATTGCACTTCTTTTTTTGTAGAAGCGTCTTTTGAAGAATGGTCTTTAGGAAGACAAGCGAAACGCTGAGTATCAAAGCTAGAACAACCGCTCAATAACAACGCACCGAGTGTGCCAATCATAATACCATTTTTAATTGTTTTCATTTTATATCCTTTGTTTGTAAAATTTGTTATAAATCCGTTTAATTTAAAATCGTTTAATTGAATAAGCTAAACTTTAAATTACACGATGCGAATGGTATAATTTATTTTTAAACGAAAAGTAAATGAAGCTAAAAACAATACAAATTATCACTCAAATTCTTATCATTGTGTAAAAATGCGTGATAAACTCAAACAGGTTGGAATGAGAATTAATTACCGCTAGAACAAAATTTAAAACTTAAAAAACATTACCAATAAATGAGACTTAAAGCCACCCGCTTAAAACATGCTACAATCAAGCCAAATTCTTAAATAAAAGGTAAGCTCATGCAAAAAATCATTGACGATTCACTAGAATTAGCTAAAAAACTGCAAGATAGTATCAGTAACCATTTGAGCGATCAAGAAAAAGCGTTCCATTTTAAAATGCAAAAGCTTTTAAACAACCCTGAAAACAAGGTCATGCTCATAGAGCTTATGGATCGGAGTTTTAGGTGCTTGGACAATAAAGCCCGCTTTGAAATGATTGAGCATGTTTTAGACAAATACAAAAGCCGTGAGATTTTTTCTTCGTTTGAAAAATGGCTTTTAATGGGGTTTTTAAGCTTTGGGAAAATGCTCCCTGATATGAGCGTGCCTTTCTTTGTCAATAAAATCAGAAGCGACACGAAAGCGATGGTCTTGGATCAAGAAGAAAGCCAATTAAAAGAGCGGATTTTAAAAAGAAAAAATGAAAAAATCATTTTGAATGTGAATTTTATTGGCGAAGAGGTTTTAGGCGAAGAAGAAGCTAATGCGCGTTTTGAAAAATACTCTCAAGCCCTAAAATCCAACTACATCCAATACATTTCCATTAAAATCACAACGATTTTTTCTCAAATCAATATCCTTGATTTTGAATACTCTAAAAAAGAGATTGTCAAACGCCTAGACGCTCTTTATGCCCTAGCTTTAGAAGAAGAAAAAAAGCAAGGCATGCCTAAATTTATTAATTTGGATATGGAGGAATTTAGGGATTTGGAGCTCACGGTGGAGTCTTTTATGGAATCCATCGCTAAATTTGATTTGAACGCTGGTATTGTGCTGCAAGCCTATATCCCTGATTCTTATGAATATTTGAAAAAACTGCACGCTTTTTCTAAAGAAAGGGTTTTAAAAGGGTTAAAGCCCATTAAAATCCGCTTTGTTAAGGGAGCGAACATGGAGAGCGAAGAGACTATCGCTTCCGTGAAAGACTGGGCGTTACCCACATTTTCCAACAAGCAAGACACCGATTCTAATTACAATAAAATGTTGGATTTTGTTTTAGAGGGCGATAATTATAAATACATTCATATCGGTGCAGCGAGCCATAATATTTTTGAAATCGCTTATGTCTATACGCGCATCCATGCCCTTAATGACCCTGTTGTGTTGGAGCATTTTAGCTTTGAAATGCTAGAGGGCATGAGCTTGCAAGCGAGCCAGGAACTAAAAGAGATGCACAAGCTCATTCTTTATGCGCCGGTGTGCGATGAAGCGCATTTTAACAATGCGATCGCTTACTTGGTGAGGAGGCTAGATGAAAACACCTCAAGCGATAATTTCATGAAAGCTTTCTTCAATCTCAAAGTAGGCACGAGCGAATGGAAAGACCAAGAGCAACGCTTTTTAAACAGCCTTAAAGGAATCGCCACTTTAGACAACGCCACCCACAGGACCCAAGACAGAAACGCCAAACAAACCGGCCACACCACCTACCCAAACCACTCCTTTAAAAACGAAAGCGATACCGATTTTATTTTAAAAGCCAACCGAGAATGGGCTAAAAAAGTGCGCGAGAAAATACATAACGCTCCTATTTTAGAGCTTTACCCAGAAATAGATGGGAGGTTTGAAGATCCTAATTTAACCCCTTTAGAAGTCTTTGATAGAATCCATCATAAAAAAATCGCCAGCGTGCATTTAGCGGATAAAGAAGCGATTTTAAAAGCCCTAGAAGTGGCTAAAAGCGATAAGAGTCATTTCAGTCAAAAAAGCTTCACAGAAATCCATGCTTTATTGAGTCAAACCGCCCAGATTTTTAGAGAAAGGAGAGGCGATTTAGTAGGGATTTCGGCTTTAGAAGTGGGTAAGACTTTCGCTGAAACGGACGCTGAAGTGAGCGAAGCCATTGATTTTTTAGAGTTTTACCCTTACAGCTTAAGGGTGTTACAAGAGCAAAACCAAAAAACGAAATTCACCCCTAAAGGCGTGGGCGTGGTCATCGCTCCATGGAATTTCCCTGTGGGTATTTCTGTAGGCACTATCGCTGCCCCCCTAGCCGCTGGCAATCGGGTGATTTACAAGCCCTCAAGCTTGTCTAGCGTAACGGGTTATAAGCTTTGTGAGTGCTTTTGGGATGCGGGCGTACCTAGAGATGCACTCATTTACTTGCCCTCTAAAGGGAGCGATATTAGCGAACACCTTTTAAAAGATGAAAGCATCCAGTTTGCCATTTTAACCGGGGGCGAAGACACCGCTTATAAAATGCTAGAAGCTAACCCCACTTTAGCCTTGAGCGCTGAAACGGGCGGTAAAAACGCCACCATTGTGAGCAAAATGGCAGACAGAGATCAAGCGATTAAGAATGTCATCCATTCAGCTTTTAGCAATTCAGGGCAAAAATGCTCCGCCACTTCGCTTTTAGTGTTGGAAAAAGAAGTCTATGAAGATGAGAATTTCAAAAAGACTTTGATAGATGCGACTCTAAGCCTTAGCGTGGGCGATCCTTTTGATTTCAAAAACAAAATCGGCGCTCTAGCGGACAAGCCTAATGAAAAAGTCATTAAAGCCATAGATGAATTGAAAAGCTATGAAAATTACGAAATCCCGGCAAGCTTTGTTGGTGATAACCCCTACTTAATGAAGCCAAGCATCAAATACGGCACTAAAAAAGGCGATTTCACGCACCAAACTGAGCTTTTTACGCCCATTTTATCCGTGATGGAAGCGCAAGATTTAGACGAAGCGATAGAGATAGTCAATTCTACCGGTTACGGGCTGACTAGCGCGTTAGAGTCTTTAGACGAAAGGGAGTGGGAATACTATTTAAAACGCATTGAAGCCGGTAATATCTATATCAACAAGCCCACCACAGGGGCGATCGTTTTGCGCCAGCCTTTTGGGGGGATTAAAAAATCCGCTGTGGGGTTTGGGAGGAAGGTAGGTATTTTCAACTACATCACGCAATTTGTGAATATCCACCAAGACGAAGAAGACGAACACGCCCTAAAAAACCCCTTAAGCGAAACTTTAGAGGGCTTGATTCAAAAAGGCTATGACGAACACACGCATGAGTTGAAGCGCGCGATTTTTATGGCAAAGAGCTACGCTTATCATTATAAACATGAATTCAGCCAAGCTAAAGACTATGTCAAAATCAGAGGCGAAGACAACCTCTTTTCCTACACTAAGGTTAAAAGCGTGGGCTATCGCATCACCGAAAAGGACACCTTAAGCGACATGTTGGGCGTGGCTTTAGCGTGTTTAATCTCTCAAATCCCTTTAACGCTCAGCATAGAAAACGAACGAGCGAACAAAGATTTACCATTTTTCTTAGAATGCTTAAAAGCGCTCCGAGCAAACACCCCCATTGTTTATGAAAGCTTGCAAAAATTTAGCGAGAAATTGAACGCTTTCAATCGTGTCCGTTATTTAAAAAGCGATTTGGATTTATTGCATGAACAAGCGAGCAGATTAGGGATTGTTTTAGCCACGGCTAAACCATGCTTAAACGGGCGTTTTGAATTGCTGTATTACCACTTAGAGCGATCGGTTAGCATCTCTTATCATCGTTACGGGAATTTAGGCTCAAGGGTTTTAAGGCAACCAACTTGCCACAAATCATGTTGTGCTGAAAAATAAATATTGTATTAGATAAGGAGATCAAAATGGGACATGTTGTTTTAAGCACCCCTATTATTACGATGTTTGTCGTTTATTCGCTGTTAATGCTCTATATTGGTTTTTATTTTTACAAACAGAATGAAACGACTGAAGATTATTTCTTGGGCGATCGTTCCATGGGTCCTATCATTAGCGCTTTGAGCGCGGGGGCGAGCGACATGAGCGGGTGGCTTTTAATGGGATTGCCTGGAGCTTTATATGTGGGGGGTTTAATCAATTCACACATCGCCATAGGGTTGAGTTTGGGCGCGCTCATTAACTGGGTTTTTGTGGCTAAACGCTTACGCATTTATACGAGCGTGATCGCTAATTCTATCACCATTTCAGATTATTTTGAAACGCGCTTTAGCGATGATAAACACATCTTGCGCTTGATTTCAGCTTTTGTGATTTTGATCTTTTTTATTTTTTACATTTCTTCAGGGCTGGTGAGTGGGGCTAAACTCTTTGAAGCGACCTTTGGCATTCAATACACTTACGCTTTAAGCATTGGCACGCTGATTATTGTTTCTTACACCTTTTTAGGGGGGTATAAGGCGGTGTGCTGGACGGATTTGATTCAAGGGCTTTTGATGATGAGCGCTTTAATCGTGGTGCCGATCGTTATGATAATCCATCTTGGAGGGATTGGAGAGGGGATTAAGATCATTAGAGAAATCAAGCCTGAAAACCTTTCTTTCTTGCAAGGCTCTAGCATAGTCGCCATTATTTCAAGCCTTGCTTGGGGGTTAGGCTATTTTGGGCAACCTCATATTTTAGTGCGTTTCATGTCTATCCGCTCCATTAAAGATGTCCCTAAAGCGACCACTATTGGGATTTCTTGGATGGTTATTTCTTTGATTGGGGCATGCGTTATGGGGCTTTTAGGCGTTGCGTATGCGCATAAATTTGATTTGAGTTTAGAAGACCCTGAAAAGATTTTCATTGTGATGAGTCAATTGCTCTTTAACCCTTGGATCACAGGCATTTTATTGAGTGCGATTTTAGCGGCGGTGATGAGCACGGCCAGTTCGCAACTGCTTGTAAGCTCTTCTACCATTGCTGAAGACTTCTATGCGACGATTTTCAATAAAGACGCCCCGCAAAAACTAGTGATGGTTATTTCTAGGCTTTCGGTTTTAGGGGTGGCTTGCATCGCTTTTTTCATTTCAACGGATAGAAACGCCAGCATTCTCAGCATCGTAAGTTACGCATGGGCTGGCTTTGGCGCGAGCTTTGGCTCTGTGATTTTGTTTTCACTTTTTTGGTCAAGAATGACGCGCGTTGGCGCGATTGCTGGCATGCTCTCTGGGGCCAGCACGGTGATTTTATACGATAAATTTGGCAAAAGCTTTTTGGATATTTATGAAATCGTTCCGGGCTTTATTGTGGCGAGCATAGCCATTGTGGTGTTTAGTTTGTTTTCTAGCGTGCGAGCAGGCACTAAAGAGGCTTTTGAAACCATGCTTAAAGAAATTGAGAGCTTGAGGCATTAAAACGCTTCAAATGAGTTTAGTTTAATCCTTAATCCCCCTATGCTCTTTAATCAAACCTTAACCTATATTTCTTTATTTTCTGGGGCAGGAGTGGGGTGCTATGGGCTTTTAGGATATAGGAACTATGATAGATCAAAATTTGAATGGCGATTATAGGATCTATAATGAGATAATCAATTTTTAAAAAATGAAAGGTTATTGTTGCTTGTTTCTTACTTTTTAAACGCTATTGACCCCTTTAATTTGAGTGTTGTTGAGCCGTTTCCAAATTAAAAATGGTCGTCTTTATTTGATAAAATAGCGAACTTTAAAAACTTATTTTTCAATCAAAAACACTTCTTATCCTAAAATTATTTTTAGAAATTTAAGCAATATTTTTGTTACAATCCATGCAGTGAAACTATTTTTCAAAAAGGTTAAATTGGTGAATTATTGGACAAAGCTAAGCATAGAATACGCTAATCAACGCTCCTATTTGGATGACTTGTTTCAAGTATATCCTACAATTCCAGAAGGTTTGAGAGAGATTGATTCAAAAATTTGGTCTAATGTTGAATATCATTTTAAACGAAAAGACAATTTAGCCTTAATAACTGAATTGCTTAATTTAGATTTATTCCCTATTAAAGATAGTTATATGGCTTATTTAAAACGGGATAAAAGCGCTTTAGAACGCAATCCAAGAACAATTAATCGTATTTGTGGGAGATTGTATGAAATGGGGCTTAATAAAATTTTTGAAAAATGCAGTGAACCAAAAGAAACAAACCGCCAAATCGGTCCTATGTTTAAAGATTGGATCAATAATAAATCTTTAGGTGTTGAGCCTGTAGATTTAAATGATTTTATAGCGAATGAAAACGATGCCATTTTAAAAGCAAGCGATAATGTCATGGCAGAATTTGCCAAATCTCATTTAAATTATCACCATCATAAAGGGCTAGACTTTGTGGCAAGATTTAACAAAAAATACATTATTGGCGAAGCTAAATTTTTAACTGATTTTGGAGGACACCAAAACGCTCAATTTAACGACGCTATCAACACAATTGAAACGCCCAACATCAAAGCGATTAAAGTAGCTATTTTAGATGGCGTATTATATATTGAAAGCAATAATAAAATGCGTAAATTGCTAGATACTACTTATAGAAACTATCATATTATGAGCGCGTTAGTGCTACGAGAATTTTTATACCAAATTTAAATAAGAGAAATGCAAAACTTATTGATACAAGCAGAAAATTCAATCGCTCTACTTTTTTTGTTAAATGACAAAAACCTAAAAGGAAAAATAGATTTGATATATATTGACCCTCCATTTGCTACAAACAATCATTTTACTATCACAAATGGTAGAGCAACCACAATTAGCAATTCTAAGAAAGGCGATATTGCTTATAGCGACAAAGTAGTGGGTATGAATTTTATAGAATTTTTAAAGCAGCGCCTAGTATTGCTTAAAGAATTGCTTTCAGAACAAGGCTCTATCTATGTGCATACAGATTATAAGATAGGACATTATGTTAAGGTAATGTTAGATGAAATATTTGGCATACAAAATTTTAGAAATGAAATCACACGCATAAAGTGCAATCCTAAAAATTTTAAAAGGATGGGCTATGGCAATATAAAAGATATGATTTTATTTTATTCTAAAGGAAAAAATCCCATTTTTAACGAGCCTAAGATCCCTTATACGCCACAAGATTTAGAAAAACGATTCCCTAAAATTGACAAGGATAAAAGGCGTTACACTACCGTTCCAATACATGCTCCAGGAGAAGTAGAAAGTGGCGAATGCTCTAAAGCATTTAAAGGCATGCTACCTCCAAAAGGGCGGCATTGGCGTACTGATATTGCCACACTTGAGCGTTGGGATAAAGAAGGTTTGATTGAGTATTCTAACAATAATAACCCTAGAAAAAAAATTTATGCCTTAGAACAAGCTGGCAAAAGAGTCCAAGACATCTGGGAATTTAAAGACCCACAATATCCAAGCTACCCTACAGAAAAAAACGCTCAATTATTAGACTTAATCATTAAAACCTCTTCTAATAAAGATAGTATTGTTTTAGATTGTTTTTGTGGTTCTGGAACAACCTTAAAATCTGCATTTTTATTGCAACGAAAATTTATAGGCATTGATAATTCCAGTTTAGCTATCAAAGCTTGCAAAAACAAGCTTGAAACAATAACAAAAGACTTGTTTGTTTCTCAAAATTTTTATGATTTCCTTGTTTTTTAAAATTGTATTGGGTCAAAGATAGCTCCAATAAAACTTGATACAAGTTTTCTTTTACGCTTAAACTCACGCTTTTTTTAAATGGAGTCAAAAAACTCACTATGTTAATTGATATGATTGTATTCTTTTGCAAACCTATTTTTGAATGCTAAAACCCTATGATGTGTTTAAAAATTTAAATGACACTCCCAAGAAATCCAATGATGCGCTTATTCAATATCGTAAGTCTTTTAACTTAAAGCTCTTTGATGAGAGTTTAGATTGAAATTTTTTTAAATCATGCTCTGTTGGTAGCATTAGCAGTATGATAAAACCTTTAAACAAAAACTAATGAGCGTTATTTTATAATCCTTTAAAAAAATGAAAGGTTATTGTTGCTTGTTTCTCGCTTTTTAAACGCTATTGATCCCTTTAATTTAGGGGTGTTGTTGAGCCGTTTTCAAATTAAAAATGGTTGTATTTATGGGGTGTGCTCTTATAGGGCTTCAAAATTTACCTCTGGCTATGAAGAAAGCAAAGCACGAGTTTTAAACGCTCTCAATATTTTAAGCGCGCATCAAATTTGGCAATCCAATCAAGAAAGCGTTACAAAAATCAAAGGAACTTTTGTTTTCATTTTAGAAAACGACTTAAATTTAGACGAAAACGCTTTTTATAAGAAACTTTTAAACCTGCTCATAGACAACGACTTTTTTAACCGCTCTCATTTAGTAACTCCGAGCAATGGCACCAACTCCCACCCTGAATTGCACCGCTCTATCACGCCCAGAGAAGCCGCCAGGATACAGAGTTTTAGCGATGATTATATCTTTTATGGTAATAAAACGAGCGTTTGTAAGCAAATCGGTAACGCTGTGCCCCCTCTTCTAGCCCTAGCCTTAGGCAAAGCGATCTTAAAAAGCACAAGAAATGATACAGATTTATCACGCTGACGCTTTTGAAATCATCAATGATTTTCACCAGCAAAATTTAAAAGTGGATGCGATCATCACGGATCCTCCTTACAACATTTCGGTTAAAAACAATTTTTCCACCCTAAAGAGCGCTAAAAGGCAAGGCATAGATTTTGGGGAATGGGATAAAAATTTCAAGCTTTTAGAATGGATCACACATTACGCCCCTTTAGTCAATCCAAACGGCTGCATGGTGGTTTTTTGCTCTTACAGGTTTATAAGCTATATCGCTGATTTTTTAGAAGAAAACGGCTTTGTAGTCAAAGACTTTATCCAATGGGTTAAAACCAATCCCATGCCAAGAAACATCCACCGGCGCTATGTCCAAGACACAGAATTTGCCCTATGGGCGGTTAAAAAGAAAGCCAAATGGGTGTTTAACAAACCTGAAGATAAAAAATATTTACGGCCTTTGATCTTAAAAAGCCCTGTGGTGAGCGGGATTGAAAGAGTGAAACACCCCACGCAAAAAAGCCTAGCCTTAATGGAAAAAATCATTTCCATCCACACAAACCCTAATGACATCGTGCTAGATCCTTTCATGGGGAGCGGCACCACCGGCTTAGCGTGCAAAAATTTAAAACGAAATTTTATCGGTATAGAATCAGAAAAAGAATATTTTCAAATCGCGCAAAAGCGTTTGAGCTAGCTTTTAAAAACGCTATTTGAATGAGATTGTGTTATAGTTGCTTAAAAGGATATTTTTAATGAAAAGAATGTTAGCGGAGTTTGAAAAAATCCAAGCGATTTTAATGGCGTTCCCCCATGAGTTTGGCGACTGGGCGTATTGCATTGAAGAGGCCAGAGAGAGCTTTTTACACATCATTCAAACCATAGCCCAACACGCTAAAGTGTTAGTGTGCGTCCATACTAACGATATTATCGGTTATGAAACGCTTAAAAACTTACCCGGTGTAGAGATCGCAAGGATTGACACCAACGACACATGGGCTAGGGATTTTGGAGCGATCAGCGTTGAAAATCAGGGCGTTTTGGAGTGCTTGGATTTTGGCTTTAATGGCTGGGGGTTAAAATACCCGTCCAATTTAGACAATCAGGTGAATTTCAAGCTCAAACATTTAGGGTTTTTAAAACACCCTTTAAAAACGATGCCCTATATTTTAGAGGGCGGGAGCATAGAAAGCGATGGGGCCGGGAGCGTTTTAACCAACACCCAATGCCTGCTAGAAAAAAATCGTAACCCCCATTTGAATCAAAATGGAATAGAAAACATGCTTAAAAAGGAATTAGGGGCTAAACAAGTGCTGTGGTATTCTTATGGCTATTTAAAGGGCGATGATACCGATAGCCATACCGACACGCTCGCTCGTTTTTTAAATAAAGACACCATTGTTTATAGCGCATGCGAGGATGAAAACGATGAGCATTACACAGCCTTAAAAAAAATGCAAGAAGAATTAAAAACCTTTAAAAAACTAGACGGCACGCCTTATAAACTCATCCCCCTAGAAATCCCCAAAGCCATTTATGATGCAAACCAACAACGCTTGCCGGCGACTTATGTGAATTTTTTATTGTGCAATAACGCTCTGATTGTCCCCACTTACAACGACCATAAAGACGCGCTCATTTTAGAAACCTTAAAACAACACACGCCCTTAGAAGTGATAGGGGTTGATTGTAATACTCTAATCAAACAGCATGGGAGTTTGCATTGTGTAACGATGCAGCTTTATTGAATAAGATCACGCTTTTTGGCGTAGTTCAGGGCGTGGGCATGCGCCCTTTTGTTTATACCCTGGCTCAAAAATTAGGGCTTGTAGGCTTTGCGCGTAACGCCCAAGCGGCTTTAGAGATTGTCTTACCCGCTCATAAAACAGAGTCTTTTTTAAACGCCCTAAAAAAAGGATTGCCCCCCTTAGCGTTGGTGGAAAAAATCATTATTAGCCCTTATGATAAGGCGCTTCATTTCAATGATTTTAGGATTTTAGAAAGCAAGAACCACCCCTTGAATTTACTCAGTCAAATCCCTAAAGATTTAGGCGTGTGTGAGGATTGCTTGCGCGAAATCAGAGATAAAAACTCCCCCTATTTTCATTACGCTTTCAATTCTTGCGCGAAGTGCGGGGCGAGATACAGCCTTTTAAACGCCCTGCCCTATGACAGAGAAAACTCCGCCTTAAAACCTTTCAAACTCTGCGGATTTTGCGCATCCGTTTATAAAGACGCTCATAACAAACGATTCCACATTCAAGGCATCAGCTGCAAAAAGTGCGGTATTGCGCTCAATTATAAGCGATTCAAAAATGATGACGCACTTTTAGAATGCGCTAAAGACATTCAAAAGGGTAAAATCATCGCTCTTAAAGGTTTGGGGGGCTTTGCTCTCTTGTGCGATGCGAGGAATTTTAAAACCATAGAGAGGTTACGGCTTTTAAAAAACCGCCCCTTAAAGCCTTTCGCACTCATGTTTAAAGACCTAAATTCAGCCAAACAGCATGCGTTTTTGAACGCATTAGAATGCGAAAGCTTAAATTCGGTAAGCGCCCCCATTCTTTTAGTGCGTAAAAAACCTGACACCCAATTAGCCCCCAATATCGCCAAAAACTCCCCCTTTTATGGCGTGATTTTGCCCTATACCCCTTTGCATGCTTTATTACTGGATTTATTGGATTTCCCTATTGTATTCACGAGCGCAAATTTCAGCTCCCTCCCTTTAGCGAGCGATGAAAAAGAGATCGATTCGCTTCATTTTATTTTTGATTTTAAGCTCACGCACAACCGCGCCATCATCCACAGGATTGATGACAGTATCGTGCAGCGTGTGGATAATATCATTCGCCCCATGCGTTTGGCTAGGGGGTTTGCCCCCCTTTACCTTGCTTTGCCCAAACGCTCTAATGGTTCGCAACAAAAGATTTTAGCGCTTGGAGCGGAGCAAAAAGGGCATTTTAGCTTATTGGATAGCGAAACTTCTGTTCTTTTACTCTCGCCTTTTTGTGGGGATTTGAGCGTTTTAGAAAATGAAAAGCACTTTAAAGAAACTTTGAATTTTTTCTTAAAAACCTATGATTTCAAGCCCACGCTCTTAGCTTGCGACAAGCATCAAAACTACACCACCACTCAAATGGCTTTTGATTTTAATGCGCCCTTATTGCAAGTCCAGCACCACCATGCCCACTTTTTAGCGAGCGTTTTAGATGCATTATTACAAGATCCGCATTTAAATCACCCCTTTATAGGTATTGTTTGGGATGGGAGTGGGGCTTATGAAAATAAGGTTTATGGGGCGGAGTGTTTTGTGGGGGATTTGGAACGCATTGAAGAAACCGCCAGGTTTGAAGAATTTTGGCTTTTAGGGGGGCAAAAAGCGATCAAAGAGCCTAGAAGATTGGTTTTAGAAATCGCTTTAAAACACCAGCTCAACAAGCTTTTAAAACGCGTTCAAAAGCATTTCAAAGAAGACGAATTAGAAATTTTTAAACAAATGCATGACAAAAAAATTCAAAGCGTCGCCACCAATTCCATAGGGCGTTTGTTTGATATAGTGGCGTTTAGTTTGGATTTAGTGGGAACGATCAGTTTTGAAGCAGAAAGCGGGCAGGTTTTAGAAAATTTAGCCCTACAAAGCGATGAGATCGCCTTTTACCCTTTTGAAATCAAAAACAGCGTGGTGCGTTTGAAGGAATTTTATCAAGCGTTTGAAAAGGATTTGGGCGTTTTAGAACCCAATCGCATCGCTAAGAAATTTTTTAACAGCTTAGTAGAAATCATTACCGCTTTGATTGCGCCTTTTAAAGAGCATGTCGTGGTGTGCAGTGGGGGCGTGTTTTGCAACCAATTGTTGTGCGAACAATTAGCCAAGCGATTCAAAAAGCTTCAAAGGGAGTATTTTTTCCACAAGCATTTCCCCCCTAATGACAGCAGTATCCCTGTCGGTCAAGCCTTAATGGCGTATTTCAACCCTATAATCATCAAAAAAGGATAAAAATGGATAGCGTAACTCTAGCATGCGGGAACGGAGGGAAAGAAACAAACGCTTTAATTGAGCGAGTCTTCATGCCTTATTTAAAAGAATGGATTGTTGCGTTTGATGAAGACGCCCCTACATTTGAAGCTAGTGGGGAATATTGCGTAAGCACGGATAGTTTTGTCATCACGCCCTTAATTTTTAATGGGGGCGATATAGGCAAGCTTTGCGTTTGCGGGAGCGCAAATGACGTGAGCGTGCAAGGGGGCGAACCTCTGTTTTTGAATATGGGTTTTATTTTAGAAGAAGGCTTAGAAATCCCTCTTTTAAAGCAAATCTTACAATCCATACAAAAAGAATTGTTTAAAGCCAACCTAAAACTCCTTTCCCTAGACACTAAAGTCGTGCCAAAAGGGAGCGTGGATAAGCTTTTTATCAACACAACTTGTATTGGTAAAATCATCAAGCCAGGGATTTCTTCGCGCCATTTACAACAAGGGCAAGCCATTATCCTAAGCGACACGATCGCCAATCATGGGGCAAGCTTGTTTGCGATGCGTCATGAAATCAAGCTTAAAACGAATCTAGAAAGCGATTGCCAACTACTCTATCCCTTATTAAAACCCCTATTTTTAAGCGATCTCAAAATTGATGCTTTAAGAGATGCGACTAGGGGCGGGTTAGCGAGCGTGCTGAACGAATGGGCGAACAGCTCCAGAGTGAAAATCGTCATAGAAGAAGAAAAAATCCCCTTAAAAGAAGAAACTAAAGGGATTTGTGAGATTTTAGGGCTAGAACCCTATACGCTGGCTAATGAGGGGGTGTTTGTGTTAGCGCTCAATCAAAAGGACGCCCCAAAAGCCTTAGAAATTTTAAAAAGTAATGAGAAAGCGAAAAACGCTTGCGTGATCGGCAAAGTGTTTGAAAACCCTTATCCTAGCGTGGTTTTAAAGAACGCATGGGGTTTTGAAAGGATTTTAGAGATGCCAGAGGGCGAATTATTGCCTAGGATTTGCTAAAACTAAGGCGCTTTTTAAAACCCTACCGCCTTTGATCTCTAAAATTTTTTAGAGATCGCCTAAGTCTAAGCCTACTACACTCAAGCTATTTGAGAGAAAACTTACAATAAGAGAGCGTTTTAATAGTGGGTGTTACAAAAAAAAGCGGGCTTGATATTGATGATAAAAAAGCGCTTGGAATTGAGAGCGAAGCCGCACACCAAACCCCTTTTAATGGATCAAAGTTTGTTTGAAGCTAAATGATCACAATATCGCAACTACCGCTAGCCTGACGCCTAATAGCAAAGCGTTTTTATAGCTCTATAAGAGCCTTGATTTTAGATCAAACCTCTAAAAGCTTCAAATAATACTCATAAGCTTCTTTAATGCCCTGCTCTAAAGGGATTTCCAATTCCCATTTTAAAGCCTTTTGTTTGGAAATATCCATAAGCTTTTGTTGCATGCCCACTGGTTTGGATAAATCTTTCACAAACACGCCCTTATAGTCTAAAACCTGAGCGACTTTTTCGTAATACTCTTCAATGCTGTAATCCACTCCAGAGCCGACATTCATCACACTAGGCATTTGAGCGATATTCTCATAAGCGAGAGCGATGAATCTGGCTAAATCTTTAGCGTTTAAATACTCTCTTCTGGCCGTGCCATCGCCCCACATCGCAAAATTTTTTTCACCCTTTAATTTAGCGGTGTGCATCCTAGCAATAAGCCCTGGTATCATGTGCGCTATCTTTTCTTCAAACTTGTCAAACTCGCCATAAAGGTTGCAAGGCACTAGAGTTTTATAAAAAACGCCCTTTTCAGCGCTCACGTATTCGCAATACTTCATCACAGAGAGTTTGGCTAAAGCGTAGCCTTCATTCGTTGGCTCTAAAGAGCCGTTCAATAAATCGCTCTCTTTTAAAGGGTTAGGGGCGTATTTAGGATAAGTGCAAGAGCTCGCCAGATTAATGGCTTTTTTCACGCCCAAATCTAAAGCGCTAGAAAAGAGGTACAAGCCCATCAGCAGGTTTTCAACCATGTAAGTTGAAAGATCGTTCATGTTAGCGATAATACCCCCCACTCTCCCGGCGCAATGGATAATGCCTGTAGGTTTGTATTCTTTCAAATAAGCTTGAACGTTGTCTTTATCCAATAAATACAATTCGCTCTTTTTAGGGGTGAGTAAAGTAACATCAGGCTTATTTTTTTTAAAATACAACGCCGTGTTCTGCCCCACCATGCCATAAGCGCCGGTGATTAAAACAATCTCATTCATAAAAATTCCTTAAAGTATAGCCCCCATCTTGCAAGTAAAGGTTTTTCTGGCATTCTTTTAAATCGTATTCTAACATGTCCTTAACCAACTCTTTTAAATCGTATTCCCTAACCCAGCCCAGCTCTTTTTCAGCCTTAGTGGGATCACCTAAGAGCAAATCCACTTCAGTAGGCCTGAAATAGCGTTCATCTATACGCACCACGATTTTGCCTGCTTTTAAATGGCTTAAATTCAATTGTAAAGCGTTCGCTCTTTTTTCATCAACGCTTTTAATCAAACCGATTTCTTTAATCCCTGTATTTTGAAATTCTAGATCAATGCCGATAGATTCAAAGCTCATTTTCACAAAATCGCGCACACTTGTGGTCTTTCCTGTGGCGATCACATAATCTTGTGGAGTGGGCGCTTGGAGCATTAAATGCATCATTTTCACGTAATCTTTGGCATGCCCCCAATCTCTTTTAGCGTCTAAATTCCCTAAATACAAGCAATCCGTTAAGTTATACGCTATCGCGCTAGCGGCTCGTGTGATTTTACGGGTTACAAAAGTTTCGCCCCTTACTTTGCTCTCATGGTTAAAAAGGATACCATTAACCGCAAACAAGTTATAAGCTTCTCTGTAATTTTTGGTGATGTAAAAGGCATACATTTTAGCGACCGCGTAGGGGCTTCGTGGGTTAAAGGGGGTGTTTTCATTTTGCGGGGTTTCTAAGACTTCGCCATACAATTCGCTCGTGCTGGCTTGATAAAAGCGCGTTTTATTTTCTAAGCCTAAAATCCGCATGGCCTCTAAAATCCTTAGCGTGCCAATACCATCAGCGTTAGCGGTGTATTCTGGGGTTTCAAAAGAGACTTTCACATGGCTTTGAGCGGCTAAATTATAAATCTCTGTGGGCTTAGTGGTAGCGATTAGATGGATGAGGTTGGAGCTATCGGTCATATCCCCATAGTGCAAGAAAAAACGCCTTTTGTGTTCGCTGTGCAAATCCTCATACAAATGATCGATCCTAGAAGTGTTGATGCTAGAAGAGCGCCTTTTTAACCCATGCACTTCATAACCCAAATTCAGCAAGTATTCGGCCAGATAGCTCCCGTCTTGCCCAGTAACCCCAGTGATTAAAGCGATTTTTTCTTTCATTATTTTTCCTCATATTAAATTTTTTTGATTTTGTCTGTTAAAATCGTCATCAACCCTCACAATATCGTCTTCGCCGACATACTCGCCCACTTGGACCTCTATGATGATTAAAGGGATTTTGCCATAATTAGCCAGGCGGTGTAAGGTGTTTTTAGGGATATAAGTGGATTGGTTAGCTTGCAATTCAAACGATTGGTGATCCAATTCCACGCTCGCCATCCCGCTAATCACCACCCAGTGTTCGCTCCTGTGGAAATGCTTTTGTAAAGAAAGCCTAGCGTTAGGTTTGACTTCTAAAATCTTAACCTTGTAACAACCGCTCTCATGCAAGACTTCATAGCTCCCCCAAGGGCGATAGACTTTAGTGTGCGTTTGTAATAATTCTTGGTTGTGTGTTTCTATCTCGCTCACTAGGGCTTTTAAATCCTTAGCTTTGTCTTTATGAGCGACTAAAAGAGCGTCTTTAGTGTCAATAACCGCTAAATCCTCAACGCCTAAAAGAGCGCTCACTTTATGAGAAAACACTAAATTATTCTCGCTCTCTTTGGCAAAAACGGGCGTTTGATTCAGGCTGACATTTTCTTTAGTGCCGTTAGCCGCTTCTTCAAAAAGAGCGTTAAAATTCCCTAAATCGCTCCACTTGGCGTTTAATCCTACCATTTTGATTTTGTGGCTTTGCTGCATTAAAGCAATATCCACGCTCATGTCTTCTAAATCTTGCATGCTCTTTTCGCTCAAACGAGCGATCTTTTGTTCAAAAAAATGCACGTTTTCTAACGATTCAAACGCTCTTTCGCACCCCTTTAAAATAGTAGGGGCATGCTTTTTTAGTTCGTCTAAAAAAACGCCCGCTTGGAAAACAAACATGCCACTATTGAAATAAAACCCTCCGCTTTTTTGAAACTCTATCGCTTTTTCTAGGCTTGGCTTTTCAATGAATCGCTTGACATCTAGAGCGTTAGGGCTTTCAATATACCCAAACTCGGTGTTGGGTTTTTCAATGCTAATCCCAAAAGTGACTAAAAAGCCTTCTTGGGCTAAACCAATCGCTTTTTTTATCGCATTTTCATACGCTTGAAGGTCTTTAATCAAATGATCGCTTGGCGTAACGATGAGCAAATCTTCTTTATCGCTCATTAAAGCGCTCAAAGCAATGGCGTTAGCGGTGTTTTTACTCAAACTCTCTAGTAAAAAACCCACGCTCTTGTTTTGGATTTCGTTTTTTATTTCTTCTAGGGCTAAAAAATAATGCTTTTCATTGCACACGATGAGCGTTTCATCTACTAAGGAAGCGTTTCTTTTAAAACTCAACTCAAACAAGCTTTTATGATCAAAAAGCTTTAAAAATTGCTTAGGGTATAGGCTACGGCTTAAAGGCCATAAGCGTTTGCCGCTCCCCCCACTCAATAAGACATTTTTAATTTTCATGGGCTTTCTTGCTAGGCTCTCTTTTGTTTTTTAGGGTTATTATAGCGTTTTTAATCTGGCATTTTTGAGTCACTTCAAAAACTCAGCGATGACTTCATTCTCTCTGGGTATAGGGAAGAAGATATCAGTATTGGGCGAAATGAAGACCCTACTCCCCTCTCTAATCACCACAATGGGGGCGATCTTGCTTTTGTCTCTTAAAATTTGATTGACCACTTGATTGATCCCCATGCCGCTTTGCCTCATCAATTGCAATAAAAGATAATCCCCAAAGAAATTAGTCACCTCTTCTTTATTACCTCTATTGTTTAAAGCCGAAGTGATCCCAATCAATAAGCCGTTAGTGAGCGTAGAAAGCAGTAACGGCACGCCATAGCGTTGGAAATTCCTTTCAATCAATTCCCCCACTAAGCCGTTGTAGCCTTTAATGTCCGCCCCTTTAGCGTTAGTGAGCATGATATTAATGCCATGGGGAGTGATGATCCGACTCCATACAATATCCAAGCGGTATTCGCCCATTTTGTTATTGTTGCTGTAATAGCCTATGACTTTAGAGCCTTTGGGGATTAAGACGGCTTTGCCCATGTGAGCGAAAATATCGCTTTCCACTTGCGCAATCACTTTACCAGCGATCTGGCTAGAAATGGGCGTGATCAAAAAAGCGGGTATCATTTTGTCAGCTGTAATGGTGCGTAAAAGCTTGTTTTCATTAGTGGCGGTGTCTTTTTCTTTAAGGTTAGTGAAACTATCAATGCCATTAGGGTTATCCACAGGGAAAATCAGGTTTTCTTCGTAATTTTTAGGGCTTTGCTTGAAAGGGGTGATGCGAGCGGCTAGTAAATCTAATTGTTTTGGAGAAAAATCTTTTTTAGGGGGGGTTGTTTTTGGATTCATGGGAGGGCTAGTAAAAGTTTCCTCTTTGGCATGGTTCATTTCTTTGGAGTTTAGGGCTTTTAAAGCGGCTTTGAGCTGTTCTTGTAAGGCTTTGATGGTAGCGTCTTTAGAGCTTTCCGTGTTAGTTGGCTGTGGGTTTTGAGTGAAGGTGTAGTCTTGTAAGGGGTATTTCACCTCATCGTCATTCAAAAGGCTAGGTTGGTTATTTAGGGGGGCTTTTGGCTTTTGGTGGTAGATTAAAGAAATGGTCATAATCGTTGCAAAACCCCCTACAAAAACAACCGCCCCTTTAATCCACTTATTCACCTTTGCTCCTTTTGACAAAACGGATGCACAAATAGTCCTTACCCAGCCTTAAAGTCCATTTAGTAGAAACGTCTTCAGCGATAATGTAATCGCCTACAATCCTAGTATTCACCGGGTTATCATAGCCATCAACGACCTTATAAATCACTGGGAATTTAGAGAGCGCTAATCTTTTGTCAAATTTGAAATAAGTGAATTGTTTGTCGTTAAAAATTTCTTTAGGCATCAAAGAGAGTTTGGATTTTTTAGAACAAATCCCTAAACAATACCATTTCCTTTGAGAGCTTTTTAAAGCCTTATAGCCTTTTTGGATGTCTTTTTTAATAATTTTCATCGCATTGGTGTTATCGCCAATAATTATCACCTCTTCTTCTTTTTCTTTAGTTTCTTCTTTTTCTTCTTTTAGGGGCTTGTGGTTATTTTTTGGGGCATCTTTAGGGGCATTTTCAGCCATATTTTCTTGATTTTCTTTTTGGGGCTTGATAAAAGCGTTAGTGTAGTAGTTTTTATCTTCTATGAAAACCTGCAAATTAGGGTGTTTGGAGCTGGTGAAAGTGGTAGAAAACACATAGAAAGAAAAAATCTTGCCCTCATTATCAATCACGCTGATATTGGAATCCACGCCAATTTGTAGGGGTTTGATGAGCAAAATACGATCGTTACTTTCTAAGATTTTCGCATCAAAACCCACCTTATCCCCTAAAACAAAATCGCTAATGGGTTTTGAAAAAAACAATAAGGTCGCCATCGCATAACGCAAGCGGATTTTATAGGTTTGCCCTTGAAAGTAATCAATGTTCAAAGTGTTGGACATTTTGGAGCGGTTTTTATCAAAAAAGCTCCCTTGAATGGCGTTTAAATCCTGCATGGGGTGGTTTAAATGCGCCGGGGCTGTTTCATTCGCTTCTTCTAAAAAATCATCGGCTTTTAAAACGCTAAAAGCCAACAAAAAGCCCATGAGGGCATATAAAACCTTACGCATCAATCGCCCCTATTAGTCGGTGCGATTTCAGTGATGCTGTAGCGAGTGATTTTAAAGCCGGTAGGGTTTTTAGGCATGGAAGCGTAATCAAAATCCGGGGTGTCAAACAAATAGCTCAATACGATTTTATAACGCTTTTCATACACGAGCTTGTTTTCATTCAAAAGTTTAGCCGCAATGGAAACGCTCGCAATGGGGTTATTGTCTTGCTGATAGATCGCAATATTGACGATATGGACTTCTCTTTCTAAATGGCTTTGCGCATAAATGCTGTTTTGGGTTTTAATCAAATCTTCAAAGCGTTGCCACACTTTAGAACTGCTTTGCAAGCGCACCAGTTCATAGCGCGATTTATCGTCAATGCGGTTAATGCTCTCTCGGTTTAACACATACGCCCCAATGAGCGAACGAGCCAACGCTTCATTACTGGAAATGCTTTTATCCGCTCTTTGGATAATAGCGTAATGCTTGTCCTGGTTTAAAAAATCCACGAAATGGTGTTCGGTTTTTTGTAAGGGCAGAATACTGATCAACACGATCGCTAAAACAAGAGCGATAAAACTCATCAAGCCTAAGAGCTTGTAAGCGATTTTCAAGCGGTTTCTTTCCAACCGAAACACGCTTTGCATGTCCAAATCATTCACCGAAAAACCAGAAAGCTTGTTTTCTAAATGCTTTTCTTGGTGGCTTAAAAGCTCTTCTAAATAGATCAACTGCTCGCTGTTGAAAGGCTTTTCTCTCATGCGAGATTTAACCTGTTTTCATACAAGGTGCAAGGGCTTTTTTTCATCTCATGCACCTTACTGGTGCAACCAAAAAACACAAGTCCCATAATAACAAAAAAAATTCTCATTAAATTCCTATTTATTTAAATTTCATTTTTTGTATTTATTGTATCCTTTTTAACCTTTTTTTGCTTGAAATTTGGGATTTTTACATCTAATTGAGTGGTTTCTACCTTAAATGTGGGGGAATGCGTTTCTTTTTCTTTAGAAACGCTACCGCTTGTAGAAGTAGAAACGCTAGAGGGAGCGGGCGAGGTCGTGATATATTGTAAGGAAGTAAGGGCGTTTTGGCTGAGGTTGGCGCTCAAATTGGTGGCGAGTTTGTAAGTTTCTTTAAGGCTGTTTTGCACCCTAAACAAAGCGTTGATGAAAAAAGGCACGCCTATGATAAAAACGCAACACAAAAATAACGCTACCACCAATAAAAGGCTTAAGTCTTGTTTTTCTTGCATATGAGCGTCTATTAAAGCCTTAGTAACCGACACATTCAAAAACCCCACCAACAACAAAAGAGGCTTGTAAAACCCAAGAGCGAAGCATTTTTTTAGGCATATAACCACAACGCTCCTCCAGGTTTTAAAAAACCCAAACGCTAAAAACAGCACCCCTAAAGAGCACCACACATGCACTTCTAAATACACTAAAATGATGATCGCAAACAGCACGCTCAAAAAAAGCCCTTGCAAAATACTTAAAAAAAGCCACACAGACATTTCATTGTGGCTCAAATCGCTGATAAAACTAAGGGCATAAAAACCATGATTGAAGATAAAATCTAAAGAAAGCGCGTGGTTAGAAAAGTTACTCAAGCTTTGAGAAAGGCTTTGCGTGATCATGTTAGGCGCAATAAAAATAGCGTTTTGAAACAATTCATAAAAGCGCGAAGGGTTTTTTAAAGCGTAATTAAACAGCGCAAAAAACCCCACAAACAATAACGCCTCTAAAAGCGCGCTAGCGCTGAAAAAATTCTGCTCTTTCAAACTCCTATAAGCAAAGAGCATGAACGCCAAAGCGACCGCACTATTAAACACCAATTGCGCATGCAAGGTGTAGAGAAAAAATTCAGCGAAACGCCCTAAAATCGCCGTGAGAGGCGTGATAAACCAAGAAAGAATGATTTCATAAGCGTCATGTTTCATCAATGTTTCAACGGACTTTAATGTAAAATTCAAAGCCTTGACGCCAGACTAATAATTCAATTTTAGGCGCGCTTAACGCTTCTCTTAAAGCCTTCGGGTTGAACGAAACGCTTTTATGATTCACCCATAAAATCCTATCCCCAAGCTTTAAAAAATCCAAGCCTTTGGGCAAATGATTGCCTATTTTAGTGATGATAAAACGCTCGTCTAAAGCGATGCCATAGCGCTCTAAAAAAGTGTCTTTGAGTAAAAACCCCCCATAACGCTTATTGACTTTAAGCGTTACTTCTTTGATTTGATGGTTTCGTTTGATTTTCACTTTAGCAAGGCTTTGGTATGAAAGATTGCTCACCATCCATTCAAACTCCGCTAACGAGCGGATCTTGTAATCATTGATCGCTAGGATTTCATCATTTTTTAAAAAAGGGTTTTTAGGGAAAAAGGGATCGAATTGCGCTACCACTAAACGCTTATGATATTCTTCTAAACGCACCCCAATATCCCCATAATAAGGCTCTTTTTGGTTTAAAAAGCGCTTGATAAATTTCGTTTCTATAAAGCCGTTCCCCCCTACCCCTAGCCCTAGCATTTGATAGCAAATATTGCTGATAACGCCATTTTTTTGGGTTTTTTGTGAAATTTGAGCGTAGCGGTCATAGCCTTTTTGCCCTACCAATAATCGCGCTTCTGTGGCTTGATTAGTCCCTATACTGGCCATGGGTCTTATAAGGGCGTCTTTGTCTAAATCCCTTAATGTATAAACATACTCGCTTGGCGTGCTTTGCAACAAATACAGCCCTATAAAAGGATCGGATTTGATGACTTTAGCGTGTTTAGGGTAAGTTTTAGAATAATATAAATACACGCCTTTAGGCAATTCCTTTAAAGCCACGCCCCCATTTTTAAGGCTCGCTTCTTTAAAAAAAGCCTGACAATGCTTGAAATCATAAGCCCCTAAACCATTCAAAAAACCCAACAGAGCGATAAAAACGATAAGGGCTTTATAAAGCATCACAACTTGGCAAAATTCCCTAGCATGTTAAAGGCTAAATTCTTTCGGTTTTCTTCTACGGCTTTATACCCGTCATTCAAAGCGCTCATCAAATAGATTTGCATCGCTTCTTTATCTTCTAACAGGCTGTCATCAATTTGCAAATCCACTAATTCCCCCAACCCATTAAAACTCACGCTCACCATTCCCCCACCGCTTTTGGAAGTGTGGATCGTGTCTTTATTCTTTTCTTCTAGTTGGGAAAACTCTTTTTTCATGCCGTCTAACAACCCGCTTAACCCGCCCAATTGACTAAAATCCATCTCTAACCCTTTTCTAAAATTTCGTTTTTTTCATCCACTAGCACGATGCTTGGCTTGTGCGTATTGATTTCATCTTCGTTCATGCTCGCATAAGCTAAAATGATCACCACATCGCCTATGGCCACCTTTCTGGCTGCTGCGCCATTGACGCAAATTTCACCCCTTTTTTTCCCTAAAATCACATAGGTGCTGAAGCGTTCGCCGTTATTGACATCCACGATTTCCACTTTCATGCCCTCTCTGAGCTTAGCGAGCTTGGCTAAATCCTCATCTATGGTGATCGAGCCTATATAGTTGAGATTAGCGTCTGTGATAGTAGCCCTATGGATTTTACTATAAAGCATTTCAAAAGTCATTTTCTTTCACCTTTTGCGCGTGCTTGATTTCTTTTAGAACCAATTGGTTTTTTTCCAATAAGCAAGCGATCTTACAAGGTTTTTTAAGCGATTGCAAGAGCAGTATATCGCTTAATTGGGTTTTGATTTCATTATGAATAATTTTTTTAATTTCTCTCGCTCCTAAAGTCGTTTGGTAGCTCTTTTGCGCGATGCATTTCACAACTTCTTTATGGAATTTTAAGATCACGCCTTGCTCTAACGCTAGGGCTTTTAATTTGTCTAATTCCACAGAAACAATGCGTTCAAAATCCTCCAAACTGAGCGCGTTAAACGGCACGATCGCATCAATCCTAGAGCGTAATTCAGGGGTCAAAAGCTCTTTAACGGCTCTATCATACTTGGCGTTTTTAGCGCTAAAAAACCCTAGCGTATCCTTATCCTTACTCCCCACATTTGAAGTCATAATCAAAATCACATGCTTAAAACTCGCCTGATTGCCTAAATTATCGCTCAAAGTGGCGTTATCCATCACTTGCAACAACAAATCATACACATTAGAATGGGCTTTTTCTATTTCATCTAAAAGCAGCAAACAATGCGGGTGTTTTTTAATCGCATTCACCAACAGCCCCCCTTGCTCAAACCCCACATAACCGCTAGGACTCCCGATGAGTTTTGCCACGCTATGGGCCTCTTTGTATTCGCTCATGTCAAAGCGTTCAAAATGCAAATTCAAATTCAAAGCCAATTCTTTAGCCAACTCCGTTTTCCCCACCCCACTAGGCCCCACGAATAAAAAGCTCCCCACAGGCTTATTTTTTGCAGAAAGCCCGCAATGCTGGATTTTAATCGCATTGCTGACAAGACTAATCGCCTCGGTTTGGGCAAAAATCTTATTTTTTAGCGATTTTTCTAAATTCCTTAAAAGGGCTTTTTTATCGCTGCTCAAACGCATTTTAGGGATTTTAAGCTTGAGAGCGAGCGTTTCTTTCACGTCATCAACGCTGATTTTTTTGCCCTTTTTAGGGTTGATTTTTTTCCTCGATCCCACCTCATCTAATAATTCAATCGCTTTATCCGGCAAGAATTTATCATGCATGTAATCACTCGTTAAATCCACGCATGCCTTAAACACGCTCTCATCATAACGCACCTGGTGGTGTTCTTCATAAAGGGGAGCGATCTTTTTTAAAATCAAGTAACACGCCTCTTTAGAAGGCTCTTCAACTTTTATGACTGAAAAGCGCCTATTAAAAGCCTTGTCTTTTTCAAACACGCTACGGTATTCTTCAAAAGTGGTCGCTCCTAAACATTTCAAGCTCCCATCCGTTAAAACCGGTTTTAATATATTCGCCGCATCCAAGCTCCCAGCATTACTGCTCCCTGCGCCTAAAAGGGTGTGGATTTCATCAATGAATAAAATGATACGGCCGTTTTGTTGGATCTCTTTAAGCGTTTTTTTCAAGCGTTTTTCAAAATCCCCTCTGTATTTTGCCCCAGCCACCATTAAAGCCAAATCCAAAGAATAAACTTCATATTCTTGCAAAAACTCCGGCACTTCTTTTTGAGCGATTTTTAAAGCCAAAGCTTCAGCGATGGAGGTTTTTCCTACGCCCGCTTCGCCAATTAAAAGCGGGTTATTCTTTTTCCTGCGCCCTAAAATTTCTATCACTCTTAAAATCTCTTCTTCTCTGCCAATGACTGGATCTAAAGCGTTGTCTTGGGCTAAAGCGCTCAAATTTTTAGCGTATTTTTTTAGGGGAGTGCTTTTGGGTGCTTCTTCATTATCATTAATGTCATTAGGAATACCATGGTTATCCAAATCCAATAAAGCAGGATTAGAATACAAACGAGCGATGCCAAAACTATCCATGAGTTTTGAAGCGTAACAATCGGGGTGATCCAGCATTAAAATAAGCAATTCTTCCACGCCCACGCTCTCAAAACAACTCGCATACATTCTTTTAAGCATTCTTAATAGCACAAAACTCCTAGCAGGCATTTTGGCTGGATCGCTCTTTAAAGGCACATATTGCAACAAATAGTCTTTAAGGATTTGTTTTAATTTATCATAGTCATCTCTTTCTAAAGCGCCAATAATCTTTTCCCCGCTCTCATGTTCTAAAATGACTAGTAGCACATGCTCTGTGGTGCAAAGGGCGTGGTTAAGATCTAGGGCTAAATTTAAAGCTTGGTTGAGAACTTCATTGAGATCTTGATTGAATTTAGCCATTATTTTATCTCTTCTACCAATAATTTTAAAGGGAATTCTAACGCTCTGGCTTTGTCCCTAACCCATGCTGCCCTATGCCTAGCAATATCATAAGGATAGACGCCACAAACCCCCTCACCATCACGATGGATGCTTGATGTGAGGGCTTTGGCCTCTTCTAAAGACTTGTCAAAAAAATCCCTCAAAGCAGAGATGACAAATTCCGCTGTCGTAATGGGGTCATCAACCATGATCACTTGTGCCATGGTGGGGGTGGGTATGTTATACATTTTCATGCCGCTTATCCATGCTTTCATGTTGCTTATCCATGCTACTTGGCGATCACAACAGGGATACTGGATTGTTCAACCAAGCTATTTTGGTGCGAAATGAACAAACGATACAACAAATTAGACTCGCTCGCCCCGATCAATAACAAATCATAATCCTTAGCCATTTCTAAAACCACATCAATCAAATCGCCGCTTTTTAGAACGCTCTCGCACTCTATATTTTCTTTTTTGAAAGCGTCTTCAAACTGCTTTAACAAAGCCTTAGCTTTTTCTTCTTCTAAGGCTTCTGTTTGGCCGTAATCCATCATCCCGCTTTCGCTATAAATAAACACTTCCATGCTCACATGCAACAAGGTGAAACGGACCTCTTTAAGCGAATGGGCTAATTTGACAGCGAATTTAATAGCGTTATAACATTCTTGCGTGTCGCTAATCCCAAATAAAATATTCATAAGAACCAACCTTAAATGGAGTTTTGATATTATACCAAATAAACCCTAATGACCCGCTGAAAGCTCAAAGATAAAGCGCTACAATCTCGCTTAAAGAAAAGGACACGATAATGCTATTGAATTACGATTTTTTAGAATTTGTTGATGAACCACAAAGAAACACTTCTTTATCTTTGACAGCATCTATTGATAAAGCGTTAGCGGACAAGAAATTAGCTAGACAAAATAAACCTAGCGTTAGGGTGCTTGGTAAGGCAATGCCCTTAAGCAAGTTTTTAGATGCTGTTGGCGATGAAATCTCACGACTTAAATATGATATGAGCCACAAGACTATTAAAGGCTCTACAATTGAGAGCGCTAATCTTATCAGCATTTATAAAAAGATTGCGAGCGGACTACCTTTTGGGACTATCTCTGCGTTTAGACCTTTTAAAGACGCTTTTTATAAAGACTTTACCGAAAAAGAACAAAACGCTCTAATCTATGCTTATAAGAGCGGAGCAGACCCTAAAAATGCGGACATAATAGCCAAATATTGGTTAAGTCAATCTGTGGATTTAGACCCATACGACCCTATTAAAGTTGTAGATTTCTTTCACCCACAACCTGAAAATGGTAAAGAGACCACAAAATTTAAAAATTACAAAGATATGATTGAGAACATTTATGCGAAACTCTATAACAAATTAGGCAATTTTTATGCAGACAAATTCTTTAAGAAAAACGCCACAATGAGAGACCTTATGTCTAGTGATAAATTTGTTGAGAGGTATCGCTACACTAGAAAAGAAAATATGGCAAGGACACAAGCATTAAAAGACATAATGAATATTGACAGAGATTTCATTGGTTACATTGAAGTGTTAGGATATTGGAAAGACAACCCTAAAGACAATATTTTACCAGACAAAGAGGTTAGCTTTTTTGTATTTCAAAACGAACCTAGTAGCACATTTGATTTGAAAAACCACTTATTGATATGGGGAAAACAATTCAAACAAGCAGCGATTTGCTATGGCGGACAAATGCTTGCTAATAAGAATAAGACTTATAGGATAGATTTGATAAGCTCTAGCCCTAATAGTTTTGGTAAGGTATGGGCTAAATTCACAGGGATTAAATTTTCAGTTCCTAGCGACTTACCACAAGCTCTCACACGCATAAATGACAGCGTTTATACTTTTCTCTCTAGGTATAAAGAGGGTATCGGTCTTAATAAACTCGCTCTCAATAAAGTCGTTAAGACAGAATTAAAAGCGACTTGTATGCCCTATGATTACTCTAAATTGGGTATAGGGACTATTGGCGAGGACATTAGAAGCAATATTAAGGCATTACAGAAAATCACTCGTGGGTATGGACACCCTAAAGAGTTCTTTTTAGACGAAATGATAAAAAGACAGGAAAATGCGATTAAACGCATAGAAGCACGAAAATGTGCGGTAAGTGATGACTTCAAACAAGGTATGAAACGAAACATTCAAGTCAATAACCTTGTCAAAGCTATGCGACAAGGTAAAAAAGTGAGTAGGACATTGATTGCTAAAGTGCTTGCTAACACCATAGACACCGATGCGGGTTATTGCTTTATCTCGCCAACAGATTTAGCGACACAGCTTGGTAACATCAGCCCTAGACTATCTAAAAGCATCGTTACCGCCATAGAGCAAGCAGAGGGCGTTAGACTGAATTATGCGTTAATTGACAAAATCACATATAATTCGCTCCACAATATCTTAAGTTTCGTTTTTGATATTGATAACCCTTTAAGCGACCAAGCGTTTGAGAGACTAGTCATTGAAGTCCCAAGAGAAGCACTAAAAAATGTGAAGTTACCACAAATTAAAAATGTATTGACCGCTCAAATCTTTGAGGGCGCTTACCACTTTAGAGATAATGGCTATAAATTTAAAGGTTAAACCATGCTCTTTATCAGCGCGACTAACACCAATGCCGGAAAAACCACATGCACTAGGCTCTTATCCCAATATTGCAACGCTTGTGGCGTTAAAACGATCTTGTTAAAACCCATTGAAACAGGCGTTAATGACGCCATTAACCACTCTAGCGATGCGCATTTGTTCTTGCAAGATAACCGCCTTTTGGATCGCTCTTTAACCTTAAAAGACATCTCATTCTATCGTTATCATAAAGCTTCAGCCCCCCTCATCGCCCAACAAGAAGAAGATCCAAACGCCCCCATTGACACGGACAATTTGACCCAACGCCTCCAAAATTTCACCAAAACTTATGATTTAGTCATCGTTGAAGGGGCTGGGGGGCTATGCGTGCCTATCACTTTAGAAGAAAACATGCTGGATTTGGCCCTAAAATTAAAAGCCAAAATGCTTTTGATTAGCCATGATAATTTGGGCTTGATTAATGATTGTTTGCTGAATGATTTTTTATTGAAATCCCACCAACTAGACTATAAAATCGCTATCAATTTGAGGGAAAACAACACCGCTTTTCACAGCATCAGTTTGCCCTATATTGAGCTTTTTAATACACGCTCCAATAACCCCATTGTGATTTTCCAACAAAGCCTGAAAGAATTAATGAGCTTTGCCCTTAAATAAAGCACAAACAGAACGCACGCTGATAAAAAAGCCCACTAGTAGCAAGGCGTATAAAATCCAGCTAAAAATGGGTTTTGACATCTCAGCACTCTCTTTTAAGGGCTTTAAAAAAATCACATTAGGGAACATATTAAACAAATTGATCCGCCAGCCATAGTATTGCACTTCCACTTGCTGGTTGACTAAACTTTGAGCGAGGGCTGAAATATCAGCCGAATTAAACTTAAAATAAAAAGGGAAGCCAAAGCGCGTGTCTTCGTTACGATAGACGGTCACGCTTTTTTTATCCTTAGGGTCGTAAGTTTGCACAAAATAGACATCTCTAGCAAGGGTTTTTACTTCCTTATTATTGGGCGTGTTTTCATTTTCATTCATTCTTTTGACTTCCACCCCGCTAATAACAGCCGCACTATAATGGGGCATGCAATAGCTCACTAAAAGCATGAGCGCTAAAAAGATCGCCGTTAGAATGAATAAAACCACATTACGCACAAATTTTATCAACTTTATTCCTTAATGATAGTATTAGCCTATAATCGCATTCAAACACCAGAGCTTAAAAAACGCTCTTTCACATGTTTTCAATCATCACGCTAGCAAATTCAGAGCATTTCACTTCTTTAGCCCCATCCATTAAACGAGCGAAATCATAAGTGACTTTCTTGCTCTTAATCGCTTTTTCCATAGCAGAGACGATCAAATCAGCCGCCTCCACCCAACCCATATGCCTTAACATCATTTCCGCGCTCAAAATAATAGACCCCGGATTGACTTTATCCAGCCCAGCGTATTTAGGAGCGGTGCCATGGGTGGCTTCAAACATGCCCACCGTGTCATTGAGATTAGCCCCAGGAGCGATACCAATACCCCCCACCATCGCCGCTAACGCATCAGAGATATAATCCCCGTTCAAATTCATGGTCGCAATGACGCTGTATTCGCTAGGGCGCAATAAGATTTGTTGCAAGAACGCGTCAGCGATCATGTCTTTAATGATGATTTCTTTACCGGTTTTAGGGTTTTTCAAAGAACACCATGGGCCTTTATCAATGACTTGAGCGTTAAATTCTTTTTGAGCGAGCGCATAGCCCCATTTCATGAACGCTCCCTCAGTGTATTTCATGATATTGCCTTTATGCACAAAAGTTACGCTTGGCTTGTCGTTATCAATAGCGTATTCAATCGCTTTTCTCACTAACCTCTCTGTGCCTTCTTTACTGATGGGTTTTATCCCTACGCCGCTGCTTTCAGGGAAGCGGATTTTTTTAACCTTTAGTTCATTTTGTAAAAAACGGATGAGTTTTTTCGCTTCCGCACTGCCTTCTTGCCATTCAATGCCCGCATAAATGTCTTCAGAATTTTCTCTAAAAATCACCATATCCACTTTTTGTGGTTCTTTCACCGGGCTAGGACTCCCATACCACCTTACCGGCCTCAAGCAAACATACAAGTCCATTTTTTGGCGTAACGCTACATTCAAAGATCTAAACCCCTCACCAATAGGCGTGGTCAAAGGCCCTTTAATGGAAACTTTATAATGGTTAATCGCTTCAATAGTGTCCGGTAGTAACCATTGCTCTTCAGGGCTTAATTCCTTATGATCTTTAAATTTTTGATAGCATTTTTCGCCCACAAACACTTCATACCATGCGATTTTTTTCTCGCCCTTATACGCTTTTTGAACTGCGCTATCCACCACTTTAATCATCGCCGGGGTAATATCTGATCCAATGCCATCGCCCTCAATGAAAGGGATAATGGGGTGGTTTGGCACATGCAATTTGTTGTCTTTAATCGTAATCTCTTCGCCCTCTTTAGGCTTTTGTAGAATTTTAGGGTTGTAAGCCATTGTTTATCCTTTTTGTAAAATTTAAGTAACTATACTAGCGCAAAAATACTATATAACCCCTAAAAATCTTTTTTTGAATGCGTGTTTAAAAGTAGCGGTTGGAAATAACTTGAAAAAACGGAATGTTTTTAAAAAGAAACCATTTAATTTTTTGGCTTATAATTAGGAGTTGGATACTATCAAAACTTAAGGAAATTGAATGTCTGTTACTTTAATCAATAATGAAAATAATGAACGCTATGAATTTGAAACGATTGAAAGCACTCGTGGGCCTAAAGCGGTGGATTTTTCCAAGCTTTTTGAAACGACCGGGTTTTTTTCTTACGATCCAGGGTATTCTTCTACCGCTGGGTGCCAATCTAAGATCAGCTATGTCAATGGCAAGCAAGGCGAATTGTATTACAGAGGGCATAGAATAGAAGATTTAGTCGCCAAATACAAATATGTAGATGTGTGCAAATTGCTCCTCACAGGGGAATTACCCAAAAATCAAGATGAAAGCCTAGAGTTTGAATTGGAACTACGCCACAGAAGCTTTGTGCATGAGAGCTTGTTGAACATGTTTTCAGCTTTCCCTAGTAACGCCCACCCTATGGCGAAGCTCTCTAGCGGGGTGTCTATCTTATCCACCCTTTATTCCACGCACCAAAACATGCACACTGAAGAAGATTACCAGACTATGGCCAGAAGAATTGTCGCTAAAATCCCCACGCTTGCGGCTATTTGCTATCGTAATGAAGTGGGAGCACCCATTATTTATCCGGACATCGCGCGCTCTTATGTGGAAAATATCCTTTTCATGCTGAGAGGGTATCCTTACAGCCGCTTGAAACACACCACTCAAGGCGAAGTAGAAATCACACCCCTAGAAATAGAAGCCTTTGATAAAATCCTAACCTTACACGCTGATCACAGCCAAAACGCCTCTTCTACCACGGTAAGGAATGTCGCTAGCACCGGCGTGCATCCTTATGCAGCTATAAGCGCTGGCATTAGCGCTTTGTGGGGGCATTTGCATGGCGGAGCGAATGAAAAAGTGCTTATCCAATTAGAAGAAATCGGCGATGTGAAAAATGTGGATAAATATATTGCGCGAGTGAAAGACAAAAACGACAGTTTCAAACTCATGGGCTTTGGGCATAGGGTGTATAAGAGCTACGATCCGCGCGCTAAAATCTTAAAAGGCCTGAAAGACGAACTGCACCAAAAAGGCGTTAAAATGGACGAGAGATTGAGCGAAATCGCTGCGAAAGTGGAAGAAATCGCGCTAAAAGACGAGTATTTCATTGAAAGGAATCTCTACCCTAATGTGGATTTCTACTCCGGCACGATTTTAAGGGCTTTAAAAATCCCGGTGCGTTTTTTCACGCCGGTGTTTGTCATTGGCCGAACCGTGGGTTGGTGTGCTCAATTATTAGAGCATGTCAAAAGCCCGCAAGCTAGGATCACGCGCCCAAGACAAGTCTATGTAGGGGATTAATCTTAAGCTAGGCTTTTTAATAAAGCGTTGGTGATAGTTTTAAGGAACGCTCAAAGCCTTTTTAAAAGAGTGAGGAACTCGTTTAAAAAAGTGAGGATCTCGCACCAAGCAAGCGGTAATTTTTTACTAACCGCATGCAACCAAAACTCAAGGACAACCCCGCTTTTTAAAGCAAACCCTTGAGTTTTTGAGAAAAATGATTGCAAAACCTTTTTATCTCCTTAAGAAAATCATTTTTATAACAAATCTCAAGCAATCAAATCTTATTTTTTAGAAAAAATCCTTTTTACAACAAATCTAAAGCAACCACACCAAACAACCAAAGTTAAACCTCCTTTTTTTATAGTTACCCCTATTCAAACAACCTCATTTCTTTTAAAACCGCTTTATTACAAACAAATCTCAAACAACCACACCAAACAACCAAAGTTAAAAACCCCCCCTTTTTATCACTACCCCTATTCAAACAACCTCATTTCTTTTAAAATGACCTTTATTGGTTTAATATTTGTTTAGAAACGCTACAAAAACCTTTTTTTTTTTTTGAAAGGGCAAAAACGCCTCATTAATATCAAAATCCCATTAATTTATACTATAATTAACGAAAGCTTGCGGTATGGTCTTACTTAAAGACACACTTCCGCAAGATTTACTAACAATTTCAATCTTATTTTAAAAAGAAAAGGAGAAAACATGAAGAAAAAATTTCTGTCATTAACCTTAGGTTCGCTTTTAGTTTCCGCTTTAAGTGCTGAAGACAACGGCTTTTTTGTGAGCGCCGGCTATCAAATCGGTGAATCCTCTCAAATGGTGAAAAACACTAAAGGCATTCAAGAACTCTCAGACAGCTATGAAAGATTGAACAATCTTTTAACGAATTATAGCGTCCTAAACACTCTCATCAGGCAGTCCGCCGACCCCAACGCTATCAACAACGCAAGGGGCAATTTGAACGCTAGTGCGAAGAATTTAATCAATGATAAAAAGAATTCCCCGGCGTATCAAGCGGTGCTTTTAGCACTGAATGCAGCAGCGGGGTTGTGGCAAGTCATGAGCTATGCGATCAGCGTTTGTGGCCCCGGCTCTAACAAAGACAAAAATGGGGGCGTTCAAACTTTTGAAAATGTGCCAACAGCATGGGGGACTACCATTACTTGCGATTCATTTTATGAACCAGGAAAATGGAGCGCTATATCCACTGAAAATTACGCAAAAATCAATAAAGCCTATCAAATCATCCAAAAGGCTTTTGGGAGCAGTGGGCAAGATATTCCTGCCTTAAGCGACACCAAAGAACTTAATTTTGAAATTAAAGGGAAAAAAAATGATAGCGTCCAGCCAGGAGAAAGATGGAAATTCCCATGGACTAATGGATTTGTTTCAGTCAAGTGGGTAAATGGGGAGTATAAAGAAATTAAAGAAGACATCAAAGTGTCAAATAACGCTCAAGAGCTTTTAAAACAGGCTAGCACTATTTTAACCACTCTTAATGAAGCATGCCCACGGTTGAGTAATGGCGGTGCAGGTAATGTGGGCGGTGGCAATAGCTTATGGGCTGGGATAGATAAAGGCGATGGGAGCGCGTGCGGGATTTTTAAAAATGAAATCAGCGCGATTCAAGACATGATCAAAAACGCTGAAATAGCCGTAGAGCAATCCAAGATCGTTGCTGCCAACGCGCAAAACCAGCACAACCTAGACACCGGGAAGACATTCAACCCCTATAAAGACGCCAACTTCGCCCAAAGCATGTTCGCTAACGCCAAAGCGCAAGCGGAGATTTTAAATCGCGCTCAAGCAGTGGTGAAAGACTTTGAAAGAATCCCTGCAGAATTCGTGAAAGACTCTTTAGGGGTGTGCCATGAAAAGGGTAGCGACGGCAATCTCCGTGGCACGCCATCTGGCACGGTTACTTCTAACACTTGGGGAGCCGGTTGCGCGTATGTGGGAGAGACCGTAACGAATCTAAAAAACAGCATCGCTCATTTTGGCGACCAAGCGGAGCAAATCCATAACGCGCGAAACCTCGCCTACACTTTAGCGAACTTCAGCGGCCAATACAAAAAACTAGGCGAACACTATGACAGCATCACAGCAGCGCTCTCAAGCTTGCCTGATGCGCAATCTTTACAAAATGTGGTGAGCAAAAAGACTAACCCTAACAGCCCGCAAGGCATACAGGATAACTACTACATTGACTCCAACATCCATTCTCAAGTGCAATCTAGGAGCCAAGAACTCGGCAGCAACCCTTTCAGACGCGCTGGGCTAATCGCCGCTTCTACCACCAATAACGGCGCGATGAACGGGATCGGCTTTCAAGTGGGCTATAAGCAATTCTTTGGGAAAAACAAACGATGGGGCGCGAGATACTACGGCTTTGTGGATTACAACCACACCTATAACAAATCCCAATTTTTCAACTCCGATTCTGATGTTTGGACTTATGGCGTGGGGAGCGATTTGTTAGTGAATTTCATCAACGATAAAGCCACTAAACACAATAAGATTTCTTTTGGCGCGTTTGGCGGTATCGCCTTAGCCGGGACTTCATGGCTTAATTCTCAGTATGTGAATTTAGCGAACGTGAACAATTACTATAAGGCCAAAATCAACACGGCGAATTTCCAATTCTTATTCAATCTGGGCTTAAGGACCAATCTCGCCAGGAATAAGAGAAGAGGCGCTGATCATAGTGCGCAACATGGCATGGAATTAGGCGTGAAGATCCCCACGATCAACACGAATTACTATTCTTTGCTAGGCACTACCTTGCAATACAGAAGGCTTTATAGCGTGTATCTCAACTATGTGTTCGCTTACTAAAAACTTAAAACTCCCTTTTTAAGGGATTTCTTTTTTGAACCCTCTCTTTTTTAGGGGGTTAATCTTTTTACGCTGACTTCCCACTCGCTTTTTAATCTTTTCATAAAGTTTTTATTTTTCTAAACTTTTTTAATTTTTCCACCAAACAAAGTTTTTTGACTTCAAGCGTTAATCACAAAAAATACTCAAAGGCGTTTTTTACAATCTAAATAAAAATTAGCGTTATTCAAGCGATCATTTTTATAACCCAATGAAAACGCCCCAAAGTCAAGGACAAACCACCCACAAGGAAACCCCTAAGCTTTTTAGGCTTATGGAACGCTCTTAGAAATTAGCGTTTCATCAAAAACACTACCTTAAACCAAGAAAAAGAAATTTCAAGGTATAATAGTTTCCAAGAGCGTTTGCCATTTTTACGCTTCATGGCATGCTCCTTATTTGGATTTGCCCCATATCCTAACTATGGGGCGTGATGAAATCCTACAACCAACGCGCTTTAAAGCCCTTAAATGCAACCACCCTAAAAAACGCACTTTCCACTTTAAAATAAACCATAAAATCCCCATACCTACGATATAATCCTAAGATTGATTGATTTTAAGGGGCGTGTTTGACATCATTATTCCATCTGAAGTTTTTAAAGCCCCTAAGTTGTCTGCAAGCCGGTTTGCTCTATAGCCTTATTTTTGGCGTTTTATACCATTTCCCTTTGTTCGCTTACATTTATAAAGAAAGCAACCAGGTTAGTTTTATAGCCATGATGGTTATCGTGCTTTTTTGCGTCAATGGCGCTCTTTTTTTGGCGTTAGGCTTGATCTCTGCTTCTTTGATGCGTTGGAGCGCGATAGTTTTTAGTTGGCTCAATTCTGTCGCTTTCTATTTCATTAGCGCTTATAAGGTGTTTTTAAATAAGAGCATGATGGGCAATGTCTTAAACACCAACACGCATGAAGTTTTAGGCTTTTTGAGCGTTAAATTATTCCTTTTTATCGTTGTTTTTGGGGTGTTGCCTGGCTATATCATCTATAAAATCCCCCTTAAAAATTCTTCTAAAAAAGCGCCATTCTTAGCGATCTTGGCGTTAGTGTTTATCTTTATCGCTAGCGCTTTTATGAACGCTAAAAATTGGCTGTGGTTTGACAAGCATGCGAAATTCATAGGGGGCTTAATCCTGCCCTTCGCTTATAGCGTGAACGCCTTTAGAGTGAGCGCTCTTAAATTTTTCGCCCCCACTATCAAGCCGCTCCCTCTCTTTTCGCCCAACCATTCTCATTCGTTTGTGGTGCTAGTCATTGGCGAAAGCGCTAGGAAGCGCAATTACGCCCTTTATGGCTATCAAAAACCCACCACCCCAAGATTAAGCAAACGCTTAGAAAATCATGAACTCACCCTTTTTAACGCCACTTCTTGCGCCACTTACACGACAGCGAGTTTGGAATGCATTTTAGATTCTTCTTTTAAAAACAGCTTGGGCGTTTATGAAAATTTGCCAACTTACTTGACTAAAGCGGGTATCAAAGTCTTTTGGTATAGCGCGAATGACGGCGAAAAGAACGTTAAGGTTACCAGCTATCGTAAAAACTACGAATTGATTCAAAAATGCCCCAATTGCGAAGCGATCGCTCCTTATGATGAATCCTTACTCTATAATTTGCCTGACCTTTTAAAAGAACACTCTAATGAAAATGTCTTGCTCATCTTACACCTTGCCGGCTCGCATGGCCCCAACTATGACAACAAAGTGCCTTTAAATTTTAGGGTGTTTAAGCCCTATTGCTCAAGCGCTGATTTATCTTCTTGCTCCAAAGAAAGCCTGATTAACGCCTATGACAACACCATTTTTTACAACGACTATCTGTTAGACAAAATCATTAGCATGCTTGAAAAAGCCAAACAGCCCGCCCTAATGATTTATTTAAGCGATCATGGCGAAAGTTTGGGCGAAGAAGCGTTCTATTTGCATGGCATTCCTAAAAGCATCGCCCCCAAAGAGCAATACGAGATCCCCTTTATCGTTTATGCCAATGATCTTTTTAAAGAGAAGCATTCCATCATTCAAACCCAAACCCCCATTAATCAAAACGTGATTTTCCATAGCGTTTTAGGGGTGTTTGAAGATTTTAAAAACCCAAGCGTTGTTTATCGCCCTTCTTTAGATTTATTTAAACACAAAAAAGAGTAAAATAACACTCATGAAAAAATTCTTATTTAAACAAAAATTTTGTGAAAGCCTGCCCAAAAGCTTTTCTAAAACTTTGTTAGCGCTCAGTTTGGGCTTGATTTTGCTGGGTGTTTTTGTGCCTTTCCCTAAAGTCCCTAAACACCAAAGCGTGCCTTTGGTGTTTCATTTCACCGAGCATTACGCGCGCTTTATCCCCACGATTTTATCTGTGGCGATTCCCTTGATTCAAAGAGATGCGATAGGGCTTTTTCAAGTCGCTAACGCTTCTATCGCTACAACTTTTCTCACGCATGCCACCAAAAGAGCCTTAAACCATGTAACAATCAATGAGCAGCGTTTGGGCGAGCGCCCTTATGGGGGTAATTTCAACATGCCAAGCGGGCATTCGTCTATGGTGGGTTTGGCGGTGGCGTTTTTAATGCGCCGTTATTCTTTTAAAAAATACTTGTGGCTCTTGCCCCTAGTCCCTTTAACCATGCTCGCTCGCATTTATTTAGACATGCACACCATTGGCGCGGTGTTGGCTGGGCTTGGCACTGGAATGTTATGCGTAAGCCTTTTTACAAGCCCCAAAAAACTTAATTAAAAAAACTTAATTAAAAAAACTTAATTAAAAGCTTTAATTCCTGTTTTTATAATCTTCATAAGAAAAGTTTTTGAGGATTTTAAAACCTTGCGAGTCTATTTTAGCCAGGCTTGGGAGCGGCACGCCATTAAACGAGTTGCTTTTGACAATCGTATAATGGAGCATGTCTTGAAACACGATTTTATCGCCCCTTTTTAAAGGCGTATCAAAACTAAAGCTCCCCATAAAATCCCCCGCTAAACAAGTAGGACCGCCTAAAAAATAAGAAAACGCCCCTTGATTTTCGCCCTTTTCAACTTCAACAAGCTCTTCATCATTTTCTACGGAAATTTTAAGGATACTAGGGCGATAAGGCATTTCTAAGCAATCAGGCATGTGAGCGCTAAAAGAAGCGTCTAAAATCGCAATTTCTTGATCGTTTTGAACGATGTCTATCACGCTTGCGATTAAAAACCCGCATTGCCACCCTATGGCTTCCCCAGGCTCTAAGATCACTTCTATATTATGATAACGCTCTTTAAAATCCTTAATCGTTTGGATGAGCAAATTCACATCATAATCGCTCTTAGTGATATGATGCCCCCCACCAAAATTCACCCACGCCATGTTTTCTAAATAGGGCTTGAAATGCTTTTCTACATGCTCTAAAGTCCGGCACAAAGCGTCAGCGTTTTGCTCGCAATGCGTATGGAAATGCAACCCGCTCACCCCCTCTAAGCCATGCTCTTTCACCCCCTTTTCAAATCCGCTAGGCGTAATCCCTAACCGGCTCACTTTAGAGCATGGGTTATAGATCGCTGGGGTTACTTCGCTATAGAGAGGGTTGATCCTTAAGCCCATTTTAATGGGGCTTAAGCCCAAGTTTTCTAATTGCTTGTTTTTATCCAAAATCCTATCTTTATAGGTGGCGTATTGGTGAAAAGAGTTAAAAATAATGCTTGTCGCTAAGGGTAAAATCGCGCTCATTTCAGCCTCTTTGAAAGCCGGGCTATAAACGCAAATTTCTTTGTGGCTCTCTCGCCCTCCAAATTCTTCAAAAGCGAGCCTAGCCTCATAAAGACCGCTCGCGCAACACCCGTTCAATCTTTGCCTCAAAATCCCAAACTCACGCCAAAACGCATACCCTTTTAAAGCGAGCAAAACCTTTGCCCCGCTTTGTTGGTGCACGATTTCTAAAATCTTGGCGTTTTTTTCTAAGCGTTCGCTCTCTAGCACATAGCAAGGGGTGGGGATAGCGCTGTATTTTTTCATGCTAATTCCAAAAATTGCTTAACCACTCGCTGGATGTCTTTAGGGTTAGACTTGGAGATGAAATCATCGGCCTTCAAACTCCTAGCCATGTCTTCATTAGAGCTCCCGCTCATAGAAGAATTGACCACGATAGGGATTTTTGAAGTCAAAGGATCGTTTTTAACCTGTTTGATCACTTCAAAACCGCTCGCTTCTGGCATTTCTAAATCGGTAATAATCAGGCCAATATTGCCCACATCGGTTGTTGGGTTGAATAAATGCTCTAGTAAGGTTTTACCATTGATAAAATCTATATGCTTGACGCCCAGCTTGTCTAAAATCATTTGCATGGTTTTTAAAACGCTTGGGGAGTCATCAGCGAGCAAAACGCATTGGTTAGAATGGATTTTAGAAAGCGTCTCTAAATCGTTGTGTTTTTCATCTTCAATCCAAGGGAACACGTCTATAAGCATTTTTTCAATATCCACCACTTGCACCAAGCGCCCATCAAAATAGCGCGTGCGGCTCACGAGCTTGTTATTGCCTGCAGATCCCCCTAGCCCAGCGCTTTGCTCCATTTCAGTCCATTTCTTGCTCAAAATCCTATCCGCTTCATAGATCCTGACCCCTATGGTCCAGCGAGAAAACTCACAAATCATGACAATATCGTCTTCGCCTTTTTCTTTTTCTATCCTGTAAGGGCGTAAATCCTTGCTCTTGTTCTGGCTGTCATAATAAAACCATTTTTTCATGTCAATCAAAGGAATGGTGAGCTCTCTTATAATGATCAAGCCCTCAACGAGCGAATTGTTTTCGTGGCTGATGATGGTGAGATTGCCATGGTATTTCACCACTTCACGGATCTTAAAGACATTGACCGCATACAAATCCTTGTTTTTACCCAGCCTGAAACACAATAATTGCAACTCGTTATTTTTATGCAAACTCGTAACTTGATCAATGCCCGCTAAACTATCAGCCATGACTTCCCCTTAATTTAGGTTTTCGTATCGTTTTATAATTATATCGTGTTTGTGTTTAATGCCAACGACACTTAAAAACTAAAAATTTCTTTGGGTGTTTTGGAATCATTTTAAATGACTCAAAACAAACCCGTTTTTAAAGCTGCGCACATATAAAATATTATGGCGGTTAGAGCAAAGGATTTGTGGGGCTGTTACAAACCCAGAAAGCAATTCCCTAGCATCAATGACTTTGGGGCTTTCAAGCGATCTTTTACAAGGCCTTAATGAAAACGAAAAAGCGTCAATAGAATCAGCTCGAACTTCATAATTTTCAAAAGCTTTATTTTTGATACGCATAAGATAGATTTTATGGGCAAAAATGCTCGTGTTTCTGGTGTCTGCAAAGGTGCTAACACCTGAATACAACGAAGTTACTAACCCTCCAACAAACCCCAAATAATAGTTCGCCACCGCTTGCATGCCCACTTTAAAAGTGGCCGATAAAATAGCCCTAGTGATAATGTAGGGCAATTGCTTCCTGAATTCGCTGGCGACCACCGCATCTATTGAGGCTAAAGTGTCAAAGGGCGTTACTTTTTCTCCATCTTTTAAGGTGAAATTTTGATAAAACGCTTCCCCTTTTTCTAGCTTGGGCAAGGCTATACTCACGTTATAAACCGAATCAATCATAAAAATAGGCACATCAATTTTAAATTCGCTTTTTTGCGGCTCTTTACCATCTTCAATGATGATCCAAGTGAAATGGCTTCTGTTAGGGTTTTTGAAAAAAACCAAGTCTTTAGCCACGAAAGGGCTTTGACTGATCCCATAGGCTTCATTAAGATAGCCTAACCCCTTATTTTTATCCCCATCTAAAGCGTAAAACAACCCTGAAAGATACGAAACCGCCGGGTTAAGCAAGCCTTGATAAGCTTCGTATTTGTCTAAATTAGAATAGGTGTTGTTTAAAATCTCGCTCACTTCTACCCTAGAGCGTTCCATATTAATATTGTGCTTTTTGCTAGAATCGATCTCTTTAATGGCTTTTTGCACTTCCTCATAATAAAATTCTTTAGCCCTGCGCTGGCGTTCGTTCGCGCGGTTGAATTGCACCCTAGCTTTCGCGCTATCGTTTAAAAGCATGTAGTCTATCGCTTTGTAATAATTGATTAAAACGCCCTCATAAATATTCCCCCCATAAGCGCGCACGTTATCATTAATCATGGTAGCGCCCACATAACCAGCCCCTCTTGTGAAAGCGCTTTGGGTTTTATCAAAGCGTTGCTCGGCTTGATCTAATACCCCTAAAGAAGTCTCGTAATCTCTGGCGTATAAAGCACTCAAGCCGTTTTGCAAGTCCCATAAAAGAGCGTTCTTTTTTTTCTTAGTGAATTGTTTGGAATATTCATAAGCTTGTTTGGGGCTTTCTTCATAATAGAGCGTGTTAAAATGTTCTAAGTCCATACGATAGCCTATGCAACCTGTTAATGATATTCCTAAAATTACCGACATCAACAGAACGAATATTTTCAATCTAACCCTTTTAATTGACATTTTTTGCTTGACTATTTGAGCGTATCATAACATTTTTAATGAAAACATAAGCTTTTTATGGCTAAAATGATCCCTAAGCTCTTATTTAGACCTATGCAATAGGAATTTAGGGTAACGCTTCAGGGTAGGAATACAGCAGAGTCCCCTAATTTCTTGTGTGCCTTAGCCATCTGAATAGGAGTGTTTCACACGATATTGAAACTGACTTTTAAAACTAACTCTTCAAAAGTTTCTCACGCCACTCTGTAGGGTAGTCTTTTTGTAACGCTTTCACTTTATTGACATGGCTAGAATCTGAATTAAAGATTTTCAAATAACGCCCCAAGCCCTCCAAACTCACATCAATCATGTTAGAACTCCCATTACCCAGATTTTTGACTAAAACCTGTCTGGCATACAAAGGGGTGTTTTCTAAAAAAGAAATTTCAGTCTCGCTCAAAGGCACATTGAAATGGTGTTTCAATTCCCTAGCGTTTTTTTGCGGATACAAAATGAGAGTCCCCATGTTGCTTAAAAAACTATGGGCGTTTTTAACCCCGCTTAATTGGTAAATGTCTTGCAAAGCCAACACCACCACGCCATTAGCTTTCCTGGCTTGCGTGATTAAAGCGTTGATTTTGGTGTTCAGTAAATCGTTTTCCACATAGGATTTAAACTCGTCTAAAAAAACCAAAAAACCGCTGTCGTTTTTCCTGGATTCTTCTAAGATTTTATAAAACAAATAATAGGCTAAAAGCCCTAAGTCTTTAGGGTTTTGGGTGATAGCGTCTAAGTTGATTACATTTAAAAAAGCGTTGGAATTGAACGCGTCATTCAAAGCGTTAAAAAGGGGGTTATTCAAATACGGCTCCAAGCTCAAGCCCAGTTGGTTAGATGAGGTTCTTTTAAGCGTTTCTTTAAAGTCTAGCAAACTAAAGGCTTTAGGGTATAAGGTCTCATAAAGGCTCTTAATCGCGCTAGAAATCGCATTCATATCTTCCAAGGCTTCTTTATCCCTTGAAGGGGCAAGATCAAACATGCTCAAAAAGAAGGATTGCAAAAATTCCAAATTCTGCAAATTAGGCTCTAAACAAAAGGGGTTAATACTAAAAGATTGGCCGTCATGGTAATGCCCTTTAAAAAATTTGGTGAAAGAATACAACCCTTGCATCCTGTCAAAGGCTAAAAGGCGCATGTTTTGGTATTTCAAAGCGCTCATCATTAAAAAGCTAATCAGCGTGCTTTTACCGCTCCCGGTAGCCCCTATGATTAGAGTATGCCCGTTCACTCTGGCGATTTCTTTAGCGTTCTTGTGGCTCACTTCTTGGTTGTGGAAATTGAATAAAAAAGGGGAATAATCCAAATTTTTAAACACGCTCAAAGGGCTATTCCCCCATGAATTAGCCTTAAAGCCTAAATTTTGCCTTTCAAACACCATTAAACACGCTAGGGCTTTAGAGGTTAAAAAACGCAAGCGGTGGTTTAAATGGATGCGTTCAGGGAAAAAGGAAAAATACCCCCCTTTCAAGCCAAAAGTTTCTATAACGCCCACTAAGTTTTCTTTAAATAAAAGCCCTAAAACTAAGCTGGTTTGAGCGTCTAAATCCTCTAAACTGGGGGCTTTGATAAGAATGTTTAGGGCGAATTTTTGCATGGATAGGCGTTTGGTTTTGACTAATTCTTGGTATTCTAGTAGCTCGTTTTTAACAAGATTAGACATGCTAAACTTGGCTCTCTCTTTTAAAAAACCCAGCGTTTTATGCGCACTCATAGGCTCTATAGAAAAGATAATATCTAAAGGCGTTTCTTGGTATAAAAGCGCTCCCACCGCTATAGAAGTGATGCGTTCGCTCTCATAAGCTTTAATGCCAATCAAGCGGTTGTAGGTTTTTTGGTTAAAACTTTCTTGAATGAAATAATCTTTTTCAAAAGTGGTAGAACTAGCGATATAACTATCGCTCAAATACCCCCCTACTAGGGGCTTTAAAGGGAGATCAAACCCATTGATGTATTCCGCATAAAAATTCAAAACCTCTTTAGAGCTTAAGAGTTTGGGGGCATAATTTTTGAGCTGGATTTCTAGGCTTTTTAAAGTTTCTTGCAAAAAATGCGCTTTATAAGAGAGAATATCCTTAAAATTTTCCCTATTGGCATGCATGAAAGATTTTTTCTTATGCTCTAAAACGCCATGCAAAGAGTGAGTGCTTTCTAAAACTAAAAAATACTGGTTTTCATACACTTCTTTGTTTTCAAATTGATTCAAGATCGCTTGCAAGTATTGAGAATCAGATTGAATGTTTTGTTGGTGATCAATTTTACGCCTTTTAACCACGAGGCGCGCCACGACTTTTTCCAAAGAATCCAACGCCATCTGGCGCTCGGTGAAAAGATCTTGCAATTGCTCTGTGCTTAAATGGGTGTAGCTAACCCCTTCTAAACGGAGGATGCCCACTAAATTTTCGTTTTTAGTGAGTAAAAAATGCTCATCATACAAGCCTAAAATGTTGTTTTCTTCGCTCATAGAATAGCTTTTAGGCAAAACCCCTAAAAAATAGTTTGAAATTTTTTGTTTGATAGCGCTTAAAAGCTTTTCTAACATCCTACGCTCTATAACATTTGGTTTTGGTCTTTATTTTGCTTTTAGCCACAATAATATCTGCAATGTCTTCATCAAAAAATTCCAGCACGCTAAAGAGCGCTAAAAACCCTAAATACAATAAAAAAGCGCTCAACAAATCAATCCAAGGGAGCAAAATAAAAGGCGCAAAAACAGAAATCAAATAAGATTTAGCGTTCAGCCATAAAAATTTTTCTTTAACCGAAATTTCACGCAAATTCTTCACGCTCGCTGATAAGATAATCATTAAAAAATTCCCATAAACCAATTCGCCAAACTCGGGGCCTTAAAGAACAAAAAAATCCCAAACACCACGCCAAGGATCGTAAATAAAATCTCTTTCCACCGGTCCAAATTCCTCCACACATAAATAGCGATCCCTATGAAAATCACCATTAAAATCCCCTTAGCGATGGGGCTTTTGAGCTGGGCTTCTAGAGCGTTAAAAAACCCCTCTAAACCTTCAGCGAACAAACTTGAAACGCACATGCCTACTAAAAAAACGATTTTTAAAAAATGAGCGGACATCATAACCCTTTTGTTTAATTTTAATTAACTTTCTAAGGTTTAATTATCTCAAAAAAACCATAAAAATCCTCTAAAAGGGGGTCAAAAGGGGTGGTTTTTATCTTTAAAAGGGGTAAAAAAGCAAAGCTAAAGAGAAAAAGCCTTACTACTCTACGATTTGATAGACATAAGAAAGATTAGCGTGTTCTTTGGTTTGTAGGGTGTCTTCTTCTAAGAGGTTTTGAATCTTTTCAAAACTATATTGTAAATGGTTGTAAGCAATAATCACCACCTCATCGCCTTTTTGTAAGAAATGCTCTTGCGCAAAAGGCATATAAGGGGTAGCCCCGATCGCAAAAATCATTTTAGTAGGGAAATTATGGCGCTCTAAAAAAGGCCTTAAAGCTTCTAAAGAATCGCCATCTTGTTGGTGGTTCAATCTGTCTTTGATCCAATCTAAAAGCTTTTGATAAAAAAACTCGTATTTGAGCAATTTGCTGTTTTCCCCATAGATGTGCCAAACATTGTCGTATTTCAAAAAAGACGCGATAGAAAAATTATTGCACACCCCCCCATAAACAAACCTGTCAATGGGCAATTTCTGCCCTATACCTTTAGAAGCTGGTGAAAAATTCTTTTTTTGGGAAAGTTTTGTGGCTTCTAAGTTGCGTACAGAAGCGTCATTAAACGCCATGAAAAAATTAGGCACAAGCTTGGTTACTAAATGTTTTTCATCATACTTAACATCGCATTCTAAAGCGATTTCTGGCTCTGCTTGCACCTTCAAATCCAAATCATTAGGCAAAATAATCTTATGGTTATCAATGCAACAACGCCCCAAATAACAATTTTCATAGGGGATATAAAAAGGGAATAGTCCCTTAGGGGCGTCCTTTTCTTCGCTTTTCATGTTAATAAAACTATGACTCTCTCCTGCTTGCTCCAAATGCCCTGCAAAATTCCCCACCACACCAAAACCTAAAAACTCTTGCATGCAAACCTCCTAGCAAATAGCTTAATGATTAGAGCTTTTTCCATTATAGCATAAAAAGAAAACCCCTAAAACCCTCAAAAAAACTCCCTTTTAAGCGAACAAATACTCCCTAGCGTTCTCTTTATCCAAAGGGTAAAGCTCGCGCTTTTCATTCCCTATTTGAATGAGATAAGCTTGATTTTTTAAAGTCTTAGCATAGCCTAAAGCGATACGACCGGCTAATTCTTTATCTTCTTTGCTGGCGTTTTTATCCACTAAACTCAAAGGGCCTTTACAGCTTAATAATTCAATCTTATCCATTAAGGGGTGCTCAATGTCTAATTTATGGTTTTCTTCTTCATTCCTTGCCACCACCAAACGAGCGTTATGGGGTAAGACAAAATAACGCCCGTTTTTGACAATCACGCCATCTTCAAACACCATTTCTCTGTATTCTTTCAAATTCTTAATCTTATTGCTCACTTGAATGTCTGTAAGCAAGCACCCCCCACCTGGCTTTTCATAATATTTCAAGCCGTAATCTTTGATCATTTGCAATTGCCTAGTGCGCCCCCTACCACTCACATCTAAAAGCTTGTCTCTATCAACAAAACCCTTTTTTTCCATAAAAGTAGGCTCTAAGAGTTTAGCGCTCATGGGCCTTAAGAGCAATTCATCTAAAAATTGCGGTTTTTCACCGCCTGCTTGCGTTCGGTCTAAAATGGGATCAAAACGCGCTTCTTCGCCCACTTCTCTGACTAATTTCCTCACCTGATTGAGCGCTTCTTTCCTTTGGGATTTAGGGCGTTGCCCTAGCACTTCCCCACTCAAAACAAAATCCGCGTTCAATTCAAGCATTTTATAAAAAGCGTTCCTAAACATGTTGGCATGGCAGTCAATGCAAGGGTTGAAATACTTCCCATAGCCGTATTTGGGCTTGAATAACACATCGTTAAAGAACTGCTCTCTAATATCGCACACTAGGAGCTTAGCCCCAATTTGCGCGGTGGCGTTTTCAAAATACTCTCTTTTATCTTTATTCCCTCCAAACCCTATATTAAAGTGCAAAGCGGTTACTTCAATGCCTTGATCAATGAGTAATTTCATAGACAACAAACTATCCAACCCCCCACTAAATAGGGCTAAAGCTTTAATCTTTTTCATATGGCGACTAATTCTCCTTGTTTTAATTTCATAATGGCCTGGCGGGCCTTTTTTAAATAGATCATTTTTTCGCTAAAAGGGAGCGAACTTTTAGGGATTTCCTTGAGTTGCCGCTCAAAATAGCGCAAAATCAACAAACGCAATTCCTTTTCAAAACCCCCTTTTTTTAGGGGTAAATTCGCATCTAATAATAACGCAACTAATTTAGGGTCGTCTAATTTTTCTTGACACAAAGCGTCAAATTCTTGTTTTTTATGCAAGAATACCCCACTATGGATATAACCCACCGCCAAATCCAACAAGCTTCTGTCTTCTAAAAGATAGCGGATCACTAATTTTTCTAAAAATTCCAAACTCATCGTGTTAGGAACATGGGCGAACTTTTGAGCAAGATTGGGTTTTTCTGTTTTGGGGTAAAAAGGTTGAAAAGAGGCTCGCTCTCTAACCCCTAAAACATGCAAAGGCGCTTGCAAAAGTGCAGCGATTAAGGGCTTGTATTCGCTTTGTAAAAGCAGGGAAAAGTTTTTTAAAAACCCTAACATTTCTTTAAGGGCCTTATCTTTTTCTAAAGGATCGTCTAAAAGATAGGAATCCGCCATGCGCCTTAAAACAAACTCAATAAAAGCTATGGGGCGCGATAACAAGTCTTTTAAGGTTTCAATCTGGTTATTAGCGATCATATCCGCAGGGTCTAGGTTGTTTTCAAACAAAATCACCCCCCCCTTTCTTTGCTCTTTAGCCAACATCAAGCTCGCTTTATAAGCCGCATTCCGCCCTGCCTTATCCCCATCATAGCTTAAAAGGATTTCTGGCTCGCCTTTTTTAAGCAAGGGCAAATGCGATGGCGTTAAAGCTGTCCCAAGCGTGGCTGTGGCGTTTTTAAAACCCGCCTGGTGCAATAAAATCACATCCAAATACCCCTCTGTTACAATGACTTGCTTTTGTTTATAGATGTGTTCTTTAGCCAAATGATAGCCATAGAGCAAACTGGATTTATCAAAAAGCTTATTTTGGGGCGAATTGATATACTTAGCCGCTTTTTCTTTTAAGGTGCGCCCTCCAAAACCCACCACTTGAGCGCTAGGGCTATAAATAGGGAACATGATGCGATCTAAAAAACGCAAATAGGTTTTATCCTCTTTATCGCTCTTGCCTAACACGCCTAATTCAATGAGCTTGTCCTTATTCAGGCCTTTATTTTCAATGCCGTAATCAATTCTATTCGTGCATAAGCCTAATTTAAACGCTTTGATGCTCTCTAGGCTAAGCCCTCTTTTTTGCAAATAATTCAAAAAAAACGGGGCGTTAAAAAGCTCTTCTTGATACAACGAGCTCACCATTTCTAAAAGGTGGTAATCTTCTTTATGATCGTAATAAACGCCTTTGTCATGCTCTAAAGCTATATTGAATCGGTGGGCTAATTTCTCAAGCGCTTCCACAAACGAAAGCTTTTCAAACTTCATCACAAATTTAATGCTATCCCCGCTCGCCCCACACCCAAAGCAATGGTAAAACCCTTTAATTTGATTGACGCTAAAACTCGCGCTCCTTTCTTCATGAAACGGGCAACAAGCCATGTAGCTAGAGCCTGATTTCCTCAAATCCACATAAGAGCTAATGACTTCTACAATGTCTATCGTTTGTAAAAGGCGATCAATGGAACTTTTAAGAATCATTTTTCATGCTTTCTTTAAATGGGCTTTTTTGGTTTGACTTTCTCAAAAGGGATTATACTCAATAAATAAAATCTTCAAAAAGGTTTGTTAATAACGCCCCTTTTTCTAATCCTTATATTTTTAAACTAATGAAACTTGATACAAATAGACTTAATAATCCTTATAATTTAATCTTAGCTTTGGTTTTATGGCTTGACTTATCCCTAAAAATGCGCTATAGTTGTGTCGCTTAATAACAATAAGCGCTAAATTTCTATTTTATTTATCAAAACTTAGGAGAACTGAAATGAAGTTTCAACCATTAGGAGAAAGGGTCTTAGTAGAAAGACTTGAAGAAGAGAACAAAACCAGTTCAGGCATCATCATCCCTGATAACGCTAAAGAAAAGCCTTTAATGGGTGTGGTTAAAGCCGTTAGCCATAAAATCAGTGAGGGTTGCAAATGCGTTAAAGAAGGCGATGTGATCGCTTTTGGCAAATACAAAGGCGCAGAAATCGTTTTAGACGGCACCGAATACATGGTGTTAGAATTAGAAGACATTCTGGGCATTGTGGGTGCGGGATCTTGTTGTCATACAGGTAATCATGACCATAAACATGCTAAAGAGCATGAAGCTTGCTGTCATGATCACAAAAAACACTAAAAAACATTATTATTAAGGATACACAATGGCAAAAGAAATTAAATTTTCAGATAGTGCAAGAAACCTTCTATTTGAAGGCGTGAGACAACTCCATGACGCTGTCAAAGTAACCATGGGGCCAAGAGGCAGGAACGTGTTGATCCAAAAAAGCTATGGCGCTCCAAGCATCACCAAAGACGGCGTGAGCGTGGCTAAAGAGATTGAATTAAGTTGCCCAGTAGCTAACATGGGCGCTCAACTCGTTAAAGAAGTAGCGAGCAAAACCGCTGATGCTGCCGGCGATGGCACGACCACAGCGACCGTGCTGGCTTATAGCATTTTTAAAGAAGGCTTGAGGAATATCACGGCTGGGGCTAACCCTATTGAAGTGAAAAGAGGCATGGATAAAGCCGCTGAAGCGATCATTAATGAGCTTAAAAAAGCGAGCAAAAAAGTAGGCGGTAAAGAAGAAATCACCCAAGTAGCGACCATTTCTGCAAACTCCGATCACAATATCGGGAAACTCATCGCTGACGCTATGGAAAAAGTGGGCAAAGACGGCGTGATCACCGTTGAAGAAGCTAAGGGCATTGAAGACGAACTAGATGTCGTAGAAGGCATGCAATTTGATAGAGGCTATCTCTCCCCTTATTTTGTAACCAACGCTGAGAAAATGACCGCTCAATTGGATAACGCTTACATCCTTTTAACGGATAAAAAAATCTCTAGCATGAAAGACATTCTTCCGCTATTGGAAAAAACCATGAAAGAGGGTAAACCGCTTTTAATCATCGCTGAAGACATTGAGGGCGAAGCTTTAACGACTCTAGTGGTGAATAAATTAAGAGGCGTGTTGAATATCGCAGCGGTTAAGGCTCCGGGCTTTGGGGATAGGAGAAAAGAAATGCTCAAAGACATCGCTATTTTAACCGGCGGTCAAGTTATTAGCGAAGAATTGGGCTTGAGTCTAGAAAACGCTGAAGTGGAGTTTTTAGGCAAAGCCGGAAGGATTGTGATTGACAAAGACAACACCACGATCGTGGATGGCAAAGGCCATAGCGATGACGTTAAAGACAGAGTCGCGCAAATCAAAACCCAAATTGCAAGCACGACAAGCGATTATGACAAAGAAAAATTGCAAGAAAGGTTGGCTAAACTCTCTGGCGGTGTGGCTGTGATTAAAGTGGGCGCTGCGAGTGAAGTGGAAATGAAAGAGAAAAAAGACCGGGTGGATGATGCGTTGAGCGCGACTAAAGCGGCTGTTGAAGAAGGCATTGTGATTGGCGGCGGTGCGGCTCTCATTCGTGCGGCTCAAAAAGTGCATTTGAATTTACACGATGATGAAAAAGTGGGCTATGAAATCATCATGCGCGCCATTAAAGCCCCATTAGCTCAAATCGCTATCAATGCCGGTTATGATGGCGGTGTGGTCGTGAATGAAGTAGAAAAACACGAAGGGCATTTTGGTTTTAACGCTAGCAATGGCAAGTATGTGGATATGTTTAAAGAAGGCATTATTGACCCCTTAAAAGTAGAAAGGATCGCTTTACAAAATGCGGTTTCGGTTTCAAGCCTGCTTTTAACCACAGAAGCCACCGTGCATGAAATCAAAGAAGAAAAAGCGGCCCCAGCAATGCCTGATATGGGTGGCATGGGCGGAATGGGAGGCATGGGCGGCATGATGTAAGCCCCCTTGCTTTTTAGTATAATCCGCTTCTAAAATCCCCCTTTTTCTAAAACCCTCTCTTTTGGGGGGGTGCTTTGACAAAACCGCTCGTTTTGAAAAACGCGCAACAAAAAATCCCCATTAAAATCAGGCTTTTATCATTAGCGTTCCATTAAAATAAAACCTAAAAACCCTTTCCAATGCCACCCAAACAAACGCGCAAAAAGTGCAAAAATTCTAAATTTTCTCCAAATGACAAAAAAAAAAAAACGATTTTATGCTACAATGCTTCAAATACATTCTTAATGTATCAAATCTCAATCACTCAATTTAATTCCAAGGAGAAAATTTATGAAAAAAACCCTTTTACTCTCTCTCTCTCGCTTCATCGCTTTTAAACGCTGAAGACAACGGCTTTTTTATCAGCGCGGGCTATCAGATCGGTGAAGCCGCTCAAATGGTGAAAAACACCGGCGAATTGAAAAAGCTCTCAGACACTTATGAGAATTTGAGCAACCTTTTAAGCAATTTTAACAACCTCAATCAGGCGGTAACGAACGCGAGCAGCCCTTCACAAATCAATGCGGCGATCGATAATTTAAAAGCCAACACGCAAGGGTTGACCGGCGAAAAAACCAATTCCCCCGCCTATCAAGCCGTCTCTTTGGCGCTCAATGCGGCGGTGGGCTTGTGGAACGTGATAGGCTATGCGATAATGTGCGGGAATGGCAATGGCACAGGGAGTGGGCCTGGCAGCGTTGTTTTCAATGACCAACCAGGAAGCTATTCAACAAGCATCACTTGCAACCGGTATGAAGCGACTGGTCCTGGTAAATCCATGTCTATCCAAGAATTTGAAAAACTCAATAAAGCCTATCAAGCCATCCAACAGGCTTTAAAGAATGGGAGTGGGTTTCCTGTCTTGGACGGGAAAGGCACAGAAGTGACAGTAACATACACCTACGAATGCAAACAAACTGCTGATATTAATGGTGGTGTGAATCAATTCTGTCAAAAAAATGGCAGCAGTAATGGTGTAACTAGCAATGGTAGTAACAACAAAGAAACGCAAAGCTTTACCTTCACCAATACCGCTCAAAACCTTTTGGAACAAGCGAGCGCGATCATGAATGTCCTTAACACCCAATGCCCCTTAGTGCGATCCACGCATGATGAAAACGCTCCGGGTAATGGTAGCCCATGGGGCATCAATACAGGCGGGAATGCGTGCCAAATCTTTGCCACTGAATTTAGCGCCGTTACTAGCATGATCAAAAACGCCCAAGAAATCGTCGCACAAGCTCAAAGCCTTAACCAGCAAAACAACCAAAGCGCGCCGCAAGATTTCAATCCTTACACCTCTGCTGATAGGGCTTTCGCTCAAAACATGCTCAATCACGCGCAAGCGCAAGCCAAGATGCTTGAACTAGCCGATCAAATCAAAAAAGACCTTAACACTATCCCAAGCCAATTTGTATCAAATTACTTAGCAGCTTGCAGAAATGGGGGTGGGACATTACCTAATGCAGGGGTTACTTCTAACACTTGGGGGGCCGGCTGCGCCTATGTGGAAGAGACCATAACGGCTTTAAACAACAGCCTTGCGCATTTTGGCACTCAAGCCGAGCAAATCAAGCAATCTGAGTTGTTGGCGCGCACGATACTTGATTTTAGAGGCAGCCTTAGCACTTTAAACAACACTTATAACAGCATCACCACGACCGCTTCAAACACGCCCAATTCCCCATTCCTTAAAAATTTGATAAGCCAATCCACTAACCCTAATAACCCCGGGGGCTTACAGGCCGTTTATCAAGTCAACCAAAGCGCTTATTCGCAATTATTAAGCGCCACGCAAGAATTAGGGCATAACCCTTTCAGACGCGTTGGATTAATCAGCTCTCAAACCAACAACGGCGCGATGAATGGGATCGGCGTGCAAGTGGGCTATAAGCAATTCTTTGGTGAAAAAAGAAGGTGGGGATTAAGGTATTACGGCTTTTTTGACTATAACCATGCCTATATCAAATCCAGCTTTTTCAACTCCGCCTCTGATGTGTTCACTTATGGGGTAGGAACAGATGTCCTTTATAACTTCATCAATGACAAAGCCACTAAAAACAGCAAGATTTCTTTTGGGGTGTTTGGGGGGATTGCGTTAGCCGGAACTTCGTGGCTTAATTCCCAATACGTGAATTTAGCGACATTCAATAATTTCTATAGCGCTAAAATGAATGTGGCGAATTTCCAGTTTTTATTCAATTTAGGCTTGAGGATGAACCTCGCTAAAAACAAAAAGAAAGCGAGCGATCATGCGGCTCAGCATGGCGTGGAATTAGGCGTGAAGATCCCTACTATTAACACGAATTACTATTCTTTGCTAGGCACTCAACTCCAATACCGCAGGCTTTATAGCGTGTATTTGAATTATGTGTTTGCTTATTAAAGCGTTAAAACCCTTTGTGAAACTCCCTTTTTAGGGGATTTCTTTTAAACTCTCTTTTTTTGAACCCTTTTTTTTGAACCCTTTTTTTTGAACCCTTTTTTTTGAACCCTTTTTTTTTGGGGGTCAAGCGTAAAATTCCCCCCTATCCCTTTAAGAAAATAAAATAAAACTTAAGAAAATGCGTTTTACAACAAAATAAGATCTAAAACAATAAAACAAAACCCCATTTTTTAAAAATGAAATTTTTTAAACAAAAAAGCATGAAATCCTAATAAGATTTATTAGTGCTTGGGAGGAACAAAGCCTTTTTAAAACCCCAAAGCTAACGCTAACCAACATTAAAACGCATGAATTAGCGTTTAATCTTTATGCTATTAAGCGCAGCCAAAGTTTTAAGCGTAATATTTGTTACCCATGCCGTTTTGAGAGCGTGTCGTTTCTATGAAAACCGCAATATTTTTCAATTATTCTTGACAAGCGTTAAAAAAAATTGTATCATTATCTTTTTGTGAGACCCGTTAGCTCAGCTGGTAGAGCAATTCCCTTTTAAGGAATGGGCCGTTGGTTCAAATCCAACACGGGTCACCATTTGAGCGTAGTGGCTCCTTCATCTAGTGGTTAGGATACCACCCTTTCACGGTGGTTACAGGGGTTCAAATCCCCTAGGAGTCACCACTCTTTTAATATAGATTTAGTTGGATTTTATCTCAATATTGTGGTCGCTTAGCTCAGTTGGTAGAGCGCTACCCTTACAAGGTAGATGTCATAAGTTCGAGTCTTATAGCGACCACCATTTTTGACTTAGCTTCAAGCATGCGTTTTTAGGCTATGGGGTTTGGATAGGGAGCGGTAGTTCAGCTGGTTAGAATATCTGCCTGTCACGCAGGGGGTCGCGGGTTCGAGTCCCGTCCGCTCCGCCACCAAGAACTTTTTAAATCATTTTCTACGCTTTATTTCCAATACAATAGTCAATCGTTAAAAATGACCCTTTCATCTAGTGGCCAAGGATACCACCCTTTCACGGTGGAAACGGAAGTTCAAATCTTTCAAGGGTCGCCACAAAAATTCCAAACTACACCCATAAATTATCTAAAAGCCTGGTTTTACCCACACGAGCCGCCACTAAAATGAGCGTGTTAGTTGGCTCTATGGTTTTTAAAGGCTCTAGCTTGTGGTTGCAACATTCCAAATAATCCACTTCCAAGGTTTCTAAAATTTCAAGCCCTAGTTTTTTCAGTTTTTCGCACGCTTTTTCGCCCCTATCTATGGCCTGCTGGATGTTTTCTAAAGCTTTTGGAATAGCTAGGGCTTGTTTTCTTTCTGTTGCATTCAAATACACATTCCTAGAGCTTAAAGCCAAATTATCGTCATCGCGCACGATCTCGCATGGCGCTATTTCAATGTCTAAAAGCAAATCTTGGACTAAATGCTGGATGATTAAAAGCTGTTGGGCGTCCTTTTTGCCAAAATACGCTCTAGTAGGATTAACAAGATGGAACAATCTTAACACGATCTGAACCACCCCATCAAAATGCCCCTTACGCACCGCTCCCTCTAAAGAGCTAGATAAAAATGTAGGGGCGTAGAGTTTCAGGCGTTGCTCTGCTTCATAGGGATACATTTCGTCAATTTTAGGCAAAAATACCGCATTAACGCCCAATCCTTCACACAAAGCCAAATCCTTTTCTAAAGGGCGTGGGTAAGCGCTAAAATCTTCGTTAGCCCCAAATTGCGTGGGATTGACAAAAACGCTTACAATCGTGTGGGAATTTTCTTTCAAACTCCTTTCTATCAAGCTTTGATGCCCTTTGTGTAAAGCCCCCATAGTCGGCACAAACCCCACGCTTTCTTTCAAATTTTTACGATATTCTCTTAAAGTGGCAATCGTTTCTAACACGCGCATTTAACAATCCTTTAAAAGCTCTAAAACCACTTCTCTAGGCTCTTTAGCCTGATAAATGGGGCGGCCCACCACGATAAAATCGCTTAAATTTTGTTTGGCTTCTTTAGCGTTCGCCACCCTTTCTTGATCCTCTTTATCGCTTTTATTGAGCCTTATGCCAGGGGTTAAAGTCAAAAAGCCTTGACCTAAAGCCTCTTTGATTGCTAAACTTTCAAACACCGAACACACCACCCCATCAATCCCGCTCTCTTTACCCATAGCGCTTAATGTGATCGCTTGCGTTTTTAAAGGAGCGTTATACACCATCAAAAATTCCTCTTCGCTAAAGCTGGTTAAAGCGCTCACGCCCATGATTAAGGGGCGTTTTTTGAGAGCGTTCAGGCGTTGCATTAAAGCTGTTAGCGCGCTTTTGCCACTACTTAAATGCACGGTGAGCATGTCAATTTCTAATTTCGCGCATTCTAGCGCGGCATTTGCCATCGTATAAGGGATATCATAGAGTTTCAAATCTAAAAAGATCTTAAAATTTTCATCAATCTTTCTGATTTCATCTAAAAAAACAGCCCCATCTCTTATAAAAGATCTAAGCCCCACTTTAGCCCATAACTCTAAGCCCTTTAATTCTTGTAATAAAAAAAGGTTGTCCTCTTTTTTTTCTAAATCCAATGCGATACACAATTGCATGAAAGCCCTTTAAAGTGTAAAATAACGCCATTATAACAAAAAGAAATGCAAGATTTTTAGCTATGATAAGCGTTTTAAAATGAAAACCAAGTTTAAGAAAATGAGATTTAAGGGTTAAAGAGTGAAAGCGTTTTTAGGAGCGTTAGAGTTTCAAGAGAATGAATATGAAGAGCTTAAAGAGCTTTATGAGAGCTTAAAAACCAAGCAAAAGCCCCACACTTTGTTCATTTCTTGCGTGGATTCACGAGTCGTGCCTAATTTAATCACCGGCACCAAACCGGGCGAATTGTATGTGATCCGCAATATGGGCAATGTGATCCCCCCTAAAACAAGTTATAAAGAATCCCTTTCTACCATTGCGAGCATTGAATACGCTATTGCGCATGTGGGCATTCAAAACTTAATCATTTGCGGGCATAGCGATTGTGGGGCTTGCGGGAGCATTCATTTAATCCATGATGAAACCACCAAAGCTAAAACCCCTTACATTGCAAACTGGATACAATTTTTAGAGCCTATTAAAGAAGAATTAAAAGATCACCCGCAATTCAGCAACCATTCCGCCAAGCGTTCATGGCTTACAGAGCGTTTGAATGTGCGCTTGCAACTCAACAACCTCTTAAGCTATGATTTCATTCAAGAAAGAGTGATAAATAACGAATTAAAAATTTTTGGTTGGCACTATATCATAGAAACAGGCAGGATTTATAATTATAATTTTGAAAGCCATTTTTTTGAGCCGATTGAAGAAACCATTAAACAAAGGAAAAGTCATGAAAACTTCTAAAACAAAAACCCCTAAACCCGTTTTAATCGCTGGGCCATGCGTCATTGAGAGCTTAGAAAATCTAAGAAGTATCGCTACTAAATTGCAACCCCTAGCCAACAACGAGCGGTTGGATTTTTATTTTAAAGCGAGTTTTGATAAGGCTAACCGCACGAGTTTGGAGAGTTACAGAGGGCCTGGTTTAGAAAAAGGCTTAGAAATGTTGCAAATTATCAAAGAGGAATTTGGTTATAAGATTTTAACCGATGTGCATGAGAGCTATCAAGCAAGCGTGGCAGCCAAAGTAGCGGATATTTTACAAATCCCGGCGTTTTTGTGCCGCCAAACGGATCTGATTGTAGCAGTGAGCCAGACTAACGCTATTATCAATATCAAAAAAGGGCAATTCATGAACCCAAAAGACATGCAATATTCTGTCTTAAAAGCCCTTAAAACAAGGGATAAAAGCATTCAAAGCCCCACTTATGAAACAGCGTTGAAAAATGGCGTGTGGTTGTGTGAAAGGGGGAGCAGCTTTGGGTATGGGAATTTAGTGGTGGATATGCGCTCTTTAAAAATCATGCGAGAGTTTGCCCCTGTGATTTTTGACGCTACCCATAGCGTGCAAATGCCAGGGGGTGCGAATGGGAAAAGTTCAGGCGACAGCTCTTTTGCCCCTATTTTAGCCAGAGCGGCGGCGGCGGTGGGGATTGATGGACTATTCGCTGAAACGCACATTGATCCTAAAAACGCCCTAAGCGATGGGGCGAACATGCTCAAACCTGATGAGTTAGAACACTTAGTAACCGACATGTTAAAAATCCAAAATTTATTTTAAAGGAATTTCATGCAAATCATAGAAGGGAAATTGCAATTACAAGGGAATGAAAAAGTCGCTATTTTAACCTCGCGCTTCAACCATATCATCACAGACAGATTAAAAGAAGGGGCGATGGATTGCTTTAAAAGGCATGGGGGCGATGAGAATCTTTTAGATCTCGTGCTGGTGCCTGGGGCTTATGAATTGCCTTTCATTTTAGAGAGGTTGTTAGGGAGTGAAAAATACGATGGCGTGTGCGTTTTAGGAGCGATCATTAGAGGGGGGACTCCGCATTTTGACTACGTGAGCGCGGAAGCGACTAAAGGCATTGCTAGTGCGATGTTAAAATACAGCATGCCGGTAAGCTTTGGCGTGCTTACCACGGACAATATTGAACAAGCGATTGAAAGAGCGGGCAGTAAAGCCGGCAATAAGGGCTTTGAAGCGATGAGCACTCTCATTGAATTGTTGAGCTTGTGCCAAACTCTCAAGGGTTAAAATGGCGACACGAACTCAAGCTAGGGGGGCTGTGGTTGAATTGTTGTATGCGTTTGAAAGCGGTAATGAAGAAATTAAAAAAATCGCTTCCAGCATGCTAGAAGAAAAAAAAATTAAAAACAACCAGCTGGCTTTTGCCTTAAGCCTTTTTAATGGCGTGTTAGAAAGAATCAATGAAATTGACGCCCTCATTGAACCGCATTTGAAAGACTGGGATTTCAAACGACTAGGGAGCATGGAGAAGGCGATTTTACGCTTAGGGGCGTATGAAATTGGCTTCACGCCCACGCAAAACCCTATCATCATCAACGAATGCATAGAGCTTGGCAAACTCTACGCTGAGCCTAACACCCCTAAATTTTTAAACGCTATCTTGGATTCTTTGAGCAGAAAGCTCACTCAAAAACCCTTGAATTGAGGGCGTTTTATGCCTAAATTTAAAAAATGATGCTATAACCGCTTTATTTTCTTTTTAATCATTATTTTATTAGTTGTTTTTTATAAACAAACATTATTCAGGCAATAACCAAAAAATTGGTGTTTTAAAGCATGAAATCTATAGAACTAATAGCGTTGGGCTTTTGAGTTTAAGCCTTTTTAGAATATTAAGTGTAGTTTTAGACAAATGATATTAAAATCAGTAATCACTTTAGAAAAACAGCGATGGAGCGTGAAAAGTCGTTTGTTTTTAATAAGTGATAAAACAATATAAAGGAATAATATGGCATACAAATATGATAGAGACTTGGAATTTTTAAAGCAACTGGAATCTGGTGATTTATTGGATTTGTTTGAGGTGCTTGTTTTTGGTAAAGACGGCGAAAAAAGACACAATGAAAAACTCACAAGCTCCATAGAATACAAAAGGCATGGCGATGATTACGCTAAATACGCAGAAAGAATCGCTGAAGAGTTGCAATACTATGGGAGCAATAGTTTTGCGAGTTTCATTAAAGGCGAAGGAGTCTTATACAAAGAGATTTTATGCGATGTGTGCGATAAATTGAAGGTCAATTACAACAAGAAAACTGAAACGACTTTAATTGAACAAAACATGCTTTCTAAAATCTTAGAAAGAAGTTTGGAAGAAATGGATGATGAAGAAGTGAAAGAAATGTGCGATGAATTGTCCATAAAAAACACGGACAATTTGAACAGACAAGCCTTAAGCGCGGCGACTTTAACGCTGTTTAAAATGGGAGGCTTTAAATCTTATCAATTAGCTGTCATTGTTGCGAATGCGGTCGCAAAAACCATTCTAGGGCGTGGTTTATCGCTTGCGGGCGATCAAGTGCTTACAAGAACTCTGAGCTTTTTAACAGGCCCTGTTGGCTGGATCATTACAGGCGTATGGACAGCGATTGATATTGCAGGGCCGGCTTATAGGGTAACCATACCGGCATGCATTGTGGTTGCCACTTTACGCCTAAAAACACAGCAAGCCAGTGAAGATAAGAAGTCGTTACAAATAGAATCCATTTAAGCTTTTTTTTAGGGAAAAGGGTATAGAATGGAAACCTAGGTGCGAAAATGCATCTGGTTTTTATTTTAATTTAAAAGGGAGACAAAATGAGTAACAGTTGCAGTAATCAAAACCACAATCAAAAAGGTGATGCTAAAAATCAAAACAACGAAAGTTGTCAAAAAAATAGCCAAAACCAAGCCAATCAATGCAACGCTAACCACGAACATAAAAACGATAAAAAGTAAGGGTTAGAGGGTTAAAGGAGGGGGTTTCCTTGTGTCAAAAATCAAAATAGCGTTTCATTAAATTATACCTAAAGAAAAATCAATAGTTTCCTACTTTCAAATCAGATTTATCGTATCCAAAATGATAAGCGTATCAAAATATTTTAACTATTATCATCATTCTTTGGTTGTAAAATCAATAAAGCCCGTTAGCATCTGTAGCACTATCTTTGTGCGCAGTTAGCGGGTGTGCTTGAGCTTTTTAGGGCGTTAAACATGATTTTAAAAAATGATGCTCTAATCACTAATCACTAATCACTAATCACTAATCACTAATCACTTCACTAAAAGAGGGGGTTGGTGGGATTTGAGTGAGCGGCAGAAGTAAATTAAAGGGATTGCATGGCATACAAATAGCGACTTGGAATTTTTAAAGCGATTAAGCTCTAATGATTTGAAAGATTTGTTTGATGTGCTTGTTTATGATGAAGATGGTGCACTAAGAATGAATGAAGAATTGACAAGTTCAACAGAATACAGAAGGTATGGTAGCGATTACGCCAAATACCCCAAAAGGATTGCTGAAGAATTGCAGCGTTACGGGGGCAATAGTTTTATTAATTTTTTTAGAGATGAAGGGGTCTTATACAAAGAGATTTTGTGCGATGCGTGCGATCATTTGAAAGTTAGTTATAACAAGTCTTCTAGCACCTCTTTGATTGAGCAAAACATGCTTGCTAAACTCTTGAAAGATAGTTTAGAACAAATGAGTAAAAAAGATCTTGAAGAACTTCTCCATGAATTGGGCATGACAAATATTAATAAAATGATTGGTGAAAACAAACAAATCCTAATCGCATCTGTTTTAACGCTGTTTCAAGCGAGTGGCTCTCATTCTTATGCGTTGGCTATAGCTGTTGCAGATGCAATGGTAAAAAAACTCTAGGGCATGGTTTATCATCTGTGGTGGGTAAAGTAGCGCTTAAAAAACTTTGGGCGTTTTGGCTGGCCCTATTGGTTGGGTCATTACAGGTGCATTAGTGAGCATCAATCTTGCAGGGCCGGCTTATAGGGTAACCGTTCCTGCATGCGTTTTGATCGCCACCTTACGCCTAAAATTAAAAGCGAAATAAGAAGCAAAACTGAAAGCGGAACAAGAAGCGAGACTGAAAGCGGAACGAGAAGCAAATAAAACTAAAAAAACATGGTATCTGGTTATTGTTTTTTGTATTCTCATTGGTCTAGTTATTTTGGCTGTTTTTTTTCATAAAAGGAAAGCACCAATCAAGCAATAACCCAAGCAATAACCCAAAAAGCGGTGTTGAAAACCTTAAAAACCCTAGCCACAAGAATTAAAGAATGGTAGCAACCGCTCCAATTAGCGTTTGAGAGAATTGACGGTTTGGAGCATGGCATCAGCGGTTTGAATGCTTTTAGAATTGGCTTCATAAGCCCTTTGAGCGGTGATTAGATCCGTCATTTCTTCTACCAATCTCACATTGCTAAGCTCCAAAAAGCCTTGTCTTAACTTGCCTAAGCCTTGAGAATCCGGATTGCCCACAATCGCATCACCGCTAGCATTGGTGATGGAAAACAAATTATCCCCCATAGAGTGAAGCCCCGCTGGATTGACAAAATTAGCCAAAGTGATTTGCCCGATCACATTAGAAGTCGTTTGCAAGCCTTGAGTCACGCTCACCGTGCCATCCACACCGATGTTTACTTGCGTGGTGTCTTCAGGCAAAGTGATTTGAGGGATGAGGAGATAGCCCTCGCTCGTTACAAGATTGCCCTGTTCGTCTAGCTTAAAATTCCCGCTTCTTGTATAAGCGGTGGTGCCATCAGGCAATTGGACTTGAAAAAAGCCTTTGCCCGTAATGGCGACATCTAAATTGTTTTCCGTTTCTTTAGGGCTGCCTTGCGAAAACATTTTAGTGATCGCGCTAGGGCGCACTCCTAAGCCCACTTCCATGCCATCTGGCGATAAAGTCGTGTTGCTTGTGTTGGTGCCAGCGTATTGCATCGCTTGGTAAAACAAGTCGTTAAAATCTGCGCGAGATTTTTTAAACCCGGTGGTATTGACATTAGCGATATTGTTTGAAGTGGTGTCAATGTGCGTTTGTTGGGCGAGCATCCCTGAAGTGGCACTATAGAGAGAACGAAGCATTTTTTCCCTTTAAACTAAAACTTAATCACCCAAAATTCTAACAAAAATAAGATTAAATTTGACTAAACGCGCTTTTTTAACACCCTCTTTTTTAAGCTCTTGCCTCAAAATAACCGATACTTGACGCTATTGATGAATTTTAGGGCGTTTTAGCGCTTTCTTTTTGTATCCATTCACTCAAAATTTTTTAACAGCGTTCTTGGCGAAATGTTGGCCTTCTCTAAAGGGACAAAGCGCTTTTTTTGATAGGCTTCTAGGCTGGATCGCCCTATCATAGCGGCATTGTCGCTGCAAAATTCTAAAGGGGCTAAAACAAGCTTGCAATCAAACTCAGCACACAGGTTTTCAAACGCCTTTCTTAAAGCCAGATTCTGGCTCGCTCCTCCCACAATGCCAAAAATTTTAGGGCGTTTGATTTTAAAATAGCGTGTAGTCTGCTGGATTAAATGCTCAATCGCTGCGCTTTGAAAATGATAGGCAATCTTTTGTTTGATCGCTTCATTCAAATTGGGAGCGTTTTTTTCAACCTCCAAACGCACCGCATTTTTTAAACCTGAAAAACTAAAAGCCAGATTCGGGCTGTTTTTTAAAGGGATAGGGAACATTAAAGGCTCGTTTTGATGCGCGTAATCAAGGGCTAATTTTTCCACTATAGGGCCTCCTGGATAGCCTAAATCAAGCATTTTGGAAACCTTATCAAAACTCTCCCCAAAGCTATCGTCTAAACTCGTGGCAACGATTTTAATGTCTTCATAATCTCTAGCCTCTAAAATCAAAGAATGCCCCCCAGAGACTAACAGCACGCTTAAAGGCATGCAGGTTTGTTTTTCATTGATAAAGAGCGAATACACATGCCCTCTCAAATGATCTTCTAAAATCAAGGGCAAATTCAAAGACAAGCTCAAGGCTTTCGCCATCATCAAACCTTCTATTAAGGTAACGCTCAAACCTGGCTGGTTAGTGATAGCGATGGCTTTGAGCTTGGAAAAATCCCTATTCAAGCTGATTTTAATGCGTTCTAATAAGAGCGGCAAATTCTCAGCATGCAAGCGTGATGCAAGCTCAGGCACAACGCCTCCATAAGAGCTGTGGTGCTTTTCTTGAGAGATTTTAAAATGAGCGATGAGTTGAGCGTCCTTTATTCTTGTAAGGGCTAAAGAGCTGTCATCGCAAGAACTTTCAATGCTTAAAATCATTATCTTTATCTTTGAATGGTGTTTTTGCTTGAATTATACCTTGTTAGCGGCATTCTAAAACCTTTAAACCAAAACTAAAAAGTGAATTTACAAAAATACCAATGACAAAAATACCAATGAATAGAAAGCTAGAACTAAACATTGAGCATAAAGAATAAAGAAATAAAATCTAAAATTAAAGCTTTGAATAAAATAAGCCCCCTTTTTAGAAAAAATCTTTAAGCTAAATATTTGATCGCGTTCAAATAGCTTTTATGGTTCGCTTTATTTTGATAAGCGATATCAAACGCCGTGCCGTGGTCAGTGGAAGCGCGTAAAATGGGGGCGTTCAAACTCACATTAATGCTTTCATCAAAATAGAGCGCTTTTAAAGGGGCTAGCCCCACATCATGGCTCATGCTCACATAAAAGGGGGTTATTTTGCGTTTATTTGGGGCAAAAGCGCTATCTGCAGGCAAGGGCCCCAAAAAGCATTCAAAGCCTAGCGTTTGGTTGCTCTCTTGAATAGCTTTTAAAATCCTTTCATCTTCTTTTCCAAACAATCCCTCTTCGCCCGCATGGGGGTTAAAACCACACACTTGAACGATTTTAGCTTGAGTGCTTTTTTGAAACGCTAACAAAAACCGGACCAACGATTCCACTTGAATGAGTTGAGAAACCGCCCCTAAAGGTACATGGTCGCTAAATAGCCCTACAAAGAGTTTAGAACACCCAAGCATCATGATGATTTGATGATCTTTATAGCGTTGTTTCAAAAAATCGGTATGCCCCACAAAAGGGATTTGAGCTTGTTGCCATGCGAGTTTGTTGATAGGCAAAGTGCAAATGCCATCCACTTCTTTACTATCCGCCAACTCGCAAGCCTTTTTAAAACTCTCAAAACTATACGCCCCGCTTTGAGCGCTAACTTTGCCTATCGTGCTAGAGTTTAATAAAGGTAAGGGGGCATCAATAGCGAGTGTGTTAAGCGTTTTAGTTTCATAAGCGTTATCAAGCAATTGATTGGCCCGCTCTAAAAGTTCGCCATGAACGAGATACAACGGCTCACAAATCGCGCTCACTTCCTTATGGCTTTTTAAAATCAACTCTAAGCCTACGCCTTGAATATCCCCGCAACTGATCGCAATTTTCTTTTTAGCCATTTTATCGCTTAATAAGTTGCGCCATTTCTAAAATCGCTTTTTCTAAGCCCACTAAAACCGCTTTTGAAACCACGCTATGACCGATATTAAGCTCTCTTAAAGAAGGGATTTTTAACAATTCTTTCACGTTAGTATAATTCAACCCATGCCCAGCGCATGCCACAATGCCCATAAAAAACGCTTCTTTACTCATTTTTCTTAATTGTAAAAAGGCGTTGTGCAATTCTTCTTTCAATTCTTTAGGGCTTTTGTCTTTGAGCGCGCTAATGGCATGGATTTGATTGTTAGCGTTAGAATATAAAGCGTTGTGCAAATTCGCATACACCCCAGTGTGGAACTCCACTTGCTTGACTTGATGCTCCCTTGCAAAATGCAAAGAGTCTTTTAAAGGATCAATAAACAAAGACACTTCAATGCCTTTATTGTGATACGCTCTAATCACCTCTCCTAAACCCTTTAGTGAGCAATCCAACCCCCCCTCTGTCGTAACCTCATTTCTGTTTTCAGGCACGATCGTAACCTTACTGGGCTTATTTTTTAAAGAGCATAAAAAATCAGTGATTTCAGCGTTGATAGAGCATTCAATGTTGATAGGCAAGGGGCTTATTTCAAGAAGCCTCAAAACATCTTCATTTTGAATGTGTCGTTTGTCTTCTCTCAAATGGATGGTGATTAAATCCACTTTATGGGTGTTTTTAGCGATGAATAAGGCTTCTAAAATCTCAGGCTCATAAGTCTTTCTTATTTCTCTTAAAGTAACAATGTGATCAATATTCAATCCAAAACGCATGACTATCCTTTATTTTATAATAATGATTTTTGGAATTGTAACATAAAACCCACCTCTTATACCTATAAGATTTTATCATCAAGCTATCTTTTGCTATAATACCCAAAACAAAATACCAATTAAATCCAATAAAAAGTGTTGTGGGTGCTATATTTTTTAACCAGTTTATTTATTTGCTCTTTGATTGTTCTGTGGTCTAAAAAATCCATGCTCTTTGTGGATAACGCTAATAAAATCCAAGGCTTCCATCATGCAAGAACCCCACGAGCCGGGGGGCTTGGGATCTTTCTTTCTTTTGCGTTGGCTTGTTATTTTGAACCTTTTGAAGCACCTTTTAAGGGGTTTTTTGTTTTTTTGGGGCTATCGCTAGTGTTTTTGAGCGGTTTTTTAGAAGACATTAACCTTTCACTCAGCCCCAAAATACGCCTTATTTTGCAAGCCGTAGGGGTTGTTTGCATCATCTCATCAACGCCTTTAGTGGTGAGCGATTTTTCGCCCCTTTTTAGCTTGCCTTATTTTATCGCTTTTTTATTCGCAATTTTTATGCTAGTTGGCATCAGTAACGCTATTAATATCATTGACGGGTTTAACGGACTGGCATCAGGGATTTGCACGATTACGCTTTTAGTCATCCATTATATAGAGCCTAGCAGTTTGGCGTGCCTATTAGCTTACATGGTGCTTGGGTTTATGGTGTTAAATTTCCCTTCAGGAAAGATTTTTTTAGGCGATGGGGGGGCGTATTTTTTGGGTTTGGTGTGCGGGATTTCCCTTTTACATTTGAGTTTGGAGCAAAAAATCAGCGTGTTTTTTGGGCTCAATTTAATGCTTTATCCGGTCATAGAGGTGCTTTTTAGTATCCTTAGACGCAAAATAAAACGCCAGAAAGCCACCATGCCAGATAATTTGCATTTGCACACCCTTTTATTTAAATTCTTGCAACAACGCTCTTTCAATTACCCCAACCCTTTATGCGCGTTTATCCTTATTCTGTGCAACCTGCCTTTTATTTTAATCAGCGTCTTATTCCGCTTAAATCCTTACGCGCTCATTGTCATTGGCCTAGTCTTTATTGCATGCTATTTAATAGGCTATGTTTATTTGAATAGGCAAGTTTGCACTTTAGAAAAGCGAGCGTTTTAATGAAAAAGCTCAAAGGTCTTTTTTTGAGCCTGCTCTTATGGGTCTATCCTTTAAGGAGTGAGCCGATCAATGAGGGGGCATACATTTTAGAAGAGATCGGCGATGTGCTCAGGTTTTTGCCTATTTTTGTAGGTACGGTCAGTTTAGCGATGCGCGATTATAGAGGATTAGGGGAATTAGCGGTCGGCACTTTGGTTACTCAAGGGGTGATTTATGGCCTTAAAGGAGCTTTTAGCAACGCCCATAAAGATGGGGCTAGAGTGGGATTTGCTAAACGCCCATGCTGTAATTCTTGGAGAGGCATGCCAAGCGGGCATGCTGGGGGGGTGTTTAGCGCGGCTGGGTTTGTGTATTACCGCTATGGGTGGAAACCAGCTCTTCCTGTGATCGCTCTTGCAATCCTCACTGATGCTAGCAGAGTGGTGGCAGGACAACACACGATCTTGCAAGTTACGATCGGCAGTCTTATCGCATGGGGGTTTGCCTATTTATTCACTTCACGCTACAAACCCAAGCGATGGATGCTCTATCCTGAAATCTCTAGCGACTTTAAAGGCAGTAGCCGCTATGGGGTGAGCTTTTCTTATCAATGGTAAAGGGATAAAATGCTAAAAAAGTTATTGCTCATTTCACTATTTTTAGGGTTTTTAAGAGCAGAGGGCGAACATTATGAAATCATCGCTGAACTTTCCAAGGCTTTTTTGAAAGCCAAAGAGGTTTTGACTGCGATCAATAAAACCTATAAAACCTGTATTGAAACCGGGCATGATCGCACCCAAATGCGTCTTCAAAACGATTTTTTAGAGAATTTGTCTCAAACAGAGCAACAATTTGATGATTATTTTGAAAAGGATTTTAAAAGCATAGAAGTTTTAAAAACCTTGCTTAAAGACATCCAATCATTAGAAAAGTCTTCCAACAAGCTTGCATGCATTGCCCCAAAAAACGCTAAAAATTTTGAAATTTTAGAGGGAGCGATAACGCAAATCATAGACTTAGAAAAACAGATGGATAAATTTATCGATAAAAACTAACATAAGCTATGATATAGTTTATTTTCACAAAATCTCCAAGGAAAATTGATGCAACATGAAATCCCTATTGCCTTTGCCTTTGATAAAAACTACCTAAAAACAGGGGCTGTGGCTCTCTACTCTTTATTGCATGCCCATCATGCAGTTGAAGGGGTATTTTTCAGTATCTATGTATTCTATAGCGGTTTGAATGAAGATGATTTAAACAGACTCCAAGAAACTATCAAGCCTTTCAAGCATTTTGCCGCTTTAAAATGCCAAGATATTAGCGCCACTCTTGATTCTTTGCCCACCATCACGGATAGTGCATGGGTTAATCGCTATTCTAGAATGATTCTGGTCAAATACCTTCTCCCTAGTTTATTCCCCCAATACAGCAAAATGATTTGGTCTGATGTGGATGTGGTCTTTTGCAGAGCTTTCGCTGATGATTTTATCGCTTTAGACACAAGCGAATCTTTTCATTTGAGTGGTGTGATAAGTTTAGTATCACAATCAGTTACAGAGGGGTTTTGGTTTTGCAATTTGGATTACATGCGAGAGCACTCTTTCACCCAACAGGTCTTAGAAAAATTTAAAATTCAAGTAATGCGTCCATATTTTAAAGAACCTACATTAATACACCATTTGCATGCTTATATTAAAGAACTTCCCTTATACTATTGTGTTTTACCTTATTATTATCAAGAAGAACTTAATGATTTGAGGCATAAAGCTTCCTTACCCATTCGGTTTGAAATCATCCACCAAGACAAACCCAATGAATTTATCTATCGCCAGCAAATCCCCTATGAGATCTCTCAAATTCAAGACATTCTTTCAAACCCTATTATCATGCACTATGAATCTGATAAAGATGCTCTTGGAATCTACAATGGCAAACCTTGGGAGTTCCCTTTGGGGAACCAATACCACCTGTGGTTAGAGATGCTTGCACACACTCCATTTTGGAAAGACTTCACTCTAGAAATGCAAAAAAAACGCATAGAATACCGAGATATTGCTCAAAAAATCCATTATTTTTCTCAAGATAAGCGTCTTTATGAAGTGAGCATACGCTCCATTAAGGTTTTTGCATCTCATTACTATAATTTAGTGGTTAAAGAACGATGGTCTAAACCGATAAAAACTTTCTTTCAAAAAAAATTTTTTCAAAAAAAGTTCTAATTTGTTGGAATCACAAGGCGAAACCAAATCCCTAATACTTATGCTTTCTTAGGCGTTTCACCACATAATCCCCCGCGCTTTGAATGATTTGCACTAAAAGGTTTTTGCATCTCATTACTATAATTTAGTGGTTAAAGAACGATGGTCTAAACCGATAAAAACTTTCTTTCAAAAAAAATTTTTTCAAAAAAAGTTCTAATTTGTTGGAATCACAAGGCGAAACCAAATCCCTAATACTTATGCTTTCTTAGGCGTTTCACCACATAATCCCCCGCGCTTTGAATGATTTGCACTAAAAGGTTTTTGCATCTCATTACTATAATTTAGTGGTTAAAGAACGATGGTCTAAACCGATAAAAACTTTCTTTCAAAAAAATTTTTTCAAAAAAAGTTCTAATTTGTTGGAATCACAAGGCGAAACCAAATCCCTAATACTTATGCTTTCTTAGGCGTTTCACCACATAATCCCCCGCGCTTTGAATGATTTGCACTAAAACGATGATCACAACCACAGCATAAAAAAGCACATCGCCCCTATAACTTTGATAGCCAATCCTAATGGCTAAATCCCCCAAGCCCCCAGCCCCTAACGCTCCCGCCATAGCCGAATAGCCTATTAAAGAAATTAAGGTGATGGTGATATTGTTCACTAAAGAGGGCAGGCTCTCTAAAAGCATCATTTTAATGACTTCCAAATGAGACGCTCCCAAACTTAAAGTGGTTTCAATCTTGCCATGCTCTACTTCCATTAAAGAATTTTCAAAAAGCTTTGCGACAAAAGGAATGGCTGAAATGGCTAGCGGGATAATGCTTGCGCTAGATCCAATGCTCGTGCCAATCAAAAAGCGCGATAAAGGCAGGAGCAAAATAATCAAAATGATAAAAGGGAAAGAGCGAGTCATGTTGATAGAAGTGTCTAAAATTTTATGCAAAAGGGGTTTGTTTAACAAATGCCCTTTTTTACTCACTAACAATAAAACCCCCAAAGGCAAGCCAAAAACAACCGCCAAAAAGCTCGCTACAAACACCATATAAAGCGTTTCTAGCGTGGCTTGAATGAGCATTTGAGAAATCATTTTAATCCTTTAATTTTTCCACTTGTAAGCCTAAAGCGTTTAGATACTCTAAAGCCCTTTGAGTCTCTGTGGTGCTGCCTAAAAACCGCACCACTAAATACCCTATATCTTTAGTCGTAAGCTCTTCAATGTTGCCTGAAATGATACTCACATCTATTTTAAAACGCCTGATCAAATTAGAAATGATCGGCTCGTCTAAATGCTCCCCTAAAAACACAATGCGATAAACGTCTTGCGATTTTTGATCCCCATGCTCGTTTTTGATGCCAAGCAATTCTTTAGTAACGGCATGTTTAGGGTTAGCAAAAATTTCTTCTACCGAGCCTCTTTCCACGATTTCGCCGCTGCTGATCACACACATTTGATTGCACAATTCTTTAACCACTTCAATTTCATGCGTGATGAAAACGATACTCAAATCAAGCTTTTTTTGAATGCCGCTTAAAAGCGTTAAAATAGAATGCGTGGTTTTAGAATCCAGTGCGGATGTGGCTTCATCGCAAAGCAATAAATCAGGGCAATTCGCTAAACTCCTAGCGATCGCCACTCGTTGTTTTTGCCCACCGCTGAGCTGTTTAGGATAAAAATGCATTTTATCTTCTAGCCCCACTAATTCCAACAATTCATGCACCCTGGATTGGATCTTATTTTTTTCCCATCGGGCGATTTCTAGAGCGAAAGCGACATTTTCAAACACATTTTTAGCACTCAATAAATTGAAATGCTGGAAAATCATGCCTATTTTTTGGCGCGCTTTTTGCAATTCTTTAGGCTTTAAGTTTAACAGATTGACCCCATTGACTAACACTTCGCCAGAATTGGGGCGCTCTAAACAATTAATCAGGCGGATGAGCGTGGATTTCCCAGCCCCTGAATAGCCTATCACGCCCAAAATATCGCCTTTTTTCAATTCCAAATTCACGCCTTTTAGAGCATGGAATCCGTTTTCATAAATCTTTTCAATGTTTTTTAATTCTACTACCATGTTATTTGACTTTTTGACTTACTTGGACATTTGCGCGTTATTTTCCACGCTATTGAGCCATAAAAACACTTGCACCACGCTTTCATACAATTCTTCAGGTATCGCGCAGTCTAATTCCACCTTTAAAAGCGAATCCACTAGCATGGGGTTAGAAAAGAGTGCTATATCGTATTCCTTAGCTTTTTGAATGATCCTTTTAGCCACTTCGCCCACCCCGCTTGCGATCACTTTTGGGGCATGATCTTGCCCCATGTTATAGGCTAGAGCGGCAGCTTTTATGGTTTTATTCATCTAATACCCTAAAGTCAAAGCATCGGCGTCATTCCAAGAGAATTTTTTTTCAAACCCTTTTGTTTTTTTCAAAATAGACACAACGCTACGAACCAACATGTCCGTTTCAATATTCACGTGCCGTTTGAGTTTATAAGTCTTAAAAAGGGTGTTTTCTAAAGTGTAAGGGATAATCGTTAGCCAAAACCCCTTTTCTTCTACCTTGCTTAAAGTCAAACTCACCCCATCAATCGCAATAGAGCCTTGCTCAACGCACAATAAAAGCGTTTCTTTAGAAGCGCTGATGAAAAAATCCACTTGATTAGAGTTGTGAATGATTTTTTCAATGACCCCGATAGCGTCAATATGCCCTTGCACAAAATGCCCGTCTAAACTAGCGTTCGCTTTTAGGGCTGGCTCAATATGGACTAAATCCTTGTAATTTTCTAACGCCACGCTGTTTTGGGTTTTTTGGCTCAATTCCACGCTAAAATGCGTTTTTGAACTTTCTATGGCGGTCAAACACGCTCCATTAATCGCAATGCTGTCACCAAGCTTGGGATTGAGATCGCTCTCTATGCTTAAAATATTGTTGTGGAAACTTTTCACTTTAGCTATTTTATGGATTAACCCGCTAAACATAATTGATTGTTATTCTCCTTATGTTAGAATGTTTGACTATTGTAACATACTAAATAAAACCACAGGATAGAAGCATGTTTATTGATACGCATTGCCATTTGGATCACAAGGATTATGAAAACGATTTAGAAGAAGTGTTAAAAGAAAGCCTAGAAAAAGGCGTTACGCAATGCGTGATTCCGGGCGCGGACATGAAGGATCTGAATAGAGCAATAGAAATTAGCGAAAAATTTGAAGGCGTGTTTTTTGCCATAGGCGCTCACCCTTATGATGTGGAGAGTTTTGATGAAAGCCTGTTTGAAAAATTTGTTGGGCATCAAAAATGCGTGGCGATAGGCGAATGCGGACTGGATTACTACCGCTTGCCTGAATTGAATGAAAGAGAGAGTTATAAAAGCAAGCAAAAAGAAATTTTTACCAAACAGATTGAGTTTTCTATCCAACACAATAAGCCCTTGATTATCCACATTAGAGAGGCGAGTTTTGATAGCTTGAATCTTTTAAAAAGCTATCCTAAGGCTTTTGGGGTGTTGCATTGCTTTAACGCTGATAACATGCTTTTGGAATTAAGCGATCGTTTTTATTATGGGATAGGGGGGGTTAGCACCTTTAAAAACGCTAAAAGACTGGTAGAGATTCTCCCTAAAATCCCTAAAAACAGGCTTCTTTTAGAAACGGATTCGCCTTATTTGACCCCACACCCTTTTAGAGGTACTAGGAATAGCCCTACTTATATCCCTTTAATCGCTCAAAAAATTGCCGAAATCATCAACATAGAGACTGAAGAGCTCGCTTCTTTAAGCACGCATAACGCTCACACGCTCTTTAGTTTCCCCTGAAAATGGGGCTATATTTAAAAAAGTATTATTCAAGTTTAGTTATAATTAGAGCCATTATTGAACTTATCAAATGATCAGGATTTTAAAAAAGAATGAAATATTTTAATACCAAATGGTTGTTTTTTTTAATGACTCATTGGTTCTTACTGACTTCTTTAGGCCATGCAAAAATGGCTTTTGAATCTAATATTGACACCAAAGCGTTAGAGGCTTTTGGGGTTAATGCAGGGTTTTTATCCCAAATGCCAAACGCTTTAAAGAAAATGAATAAAGAAGAGGAATGGAAAAAGTTAGTCAAAAGATTTGATGTGAATTACCAGTTCATCCCCATCATTAAAAACATGCTCATAGAAGCGAGCGTGCCGCAAGAATTTTTATTTTTAGCCATGGCCGAGTCTAAATTTTCATCAAGGGCTTATAGCAGGAAAAAAGCGGTAGGGATTTGGCAATTCATGCCAAGCACGGCTAAAGAATTAGGGCTTAAGGTCAATCATTACATTGACGAAAGAAGAGACCCCATTAAAAGCACTCAAGCGGCAATCACTTATTTGAAACGGCTCTACAAGCAAACCGGAGAGTGGTATTTGGTCGCTATGGCGTATAATTACGGCTTACGCAAGGTTCAAAACGCTATTAAAGCCGCCGGCACTTCAGACATTAAGATTTTGTTAGATGAAGATAAAAAATACCTCCCTAAAGAGACACGAGAGTATATCCGCTCCATTCTAAGCCTGGCGTTGAAATTCAACAGCCTAGACAACCTCAAAGATAAAGAATATCTGCTCAATCGTGGGGCGAGAGTGAGTTTAGTGGGCGTTCCGTTTAAAAGGCACACTTCTTTAATCCAAGTGGCCAAAAATTTGAATTTGAGTTTGGAAACCCTAAAATCCTACAACCACCAATTCCGCTATAACATTCTGCCTTCTAAAGACCCCACTTATACCATTTATATCCCTTATGAAAAACTCGCCCTTTTCAAACAACGCCAACTCAAACAAAATAAAAGCATTCAAGCCAGTTCAAAAAGCCCTTTCATCACCCATGTGGTCTTGCCTAAAGAAACCCTATCTTCTATCGCTAAACGCTATCAAGTCAGCATCTCTAGTATCCAATTAGCCAATAACCTCAAAGATTCTAATATTTTTATCCACCAACGCTTAATCATCCCCACCAACAAAAAATTACTCGCTACAAGGGAATTTTAATGGGTTTGGCGTTGAAACAAGTTTGTTTTTTAGGCGTTATTTTTTTGATTAGCGCTTGTGCGGTTAAAAAAGAGGGGGTAAGGAATTTGTCTTACAAGCATGAAAGTTTGCGTGCTTATGAAAACGCTAAAGACTATGACCCGACAACCAAAAAAGCCACCTATAAACGCAATTTTTTTGAACGCCATTTCAAACACCACTCCAATTTGCAAAATGACAGCACCAAAACGCAAGCTATGGATAACGGTATGCGCGATTCTAGCGCGATCCAAAGAGCCACCATGCGCCCTTATCAAGTGGGGGGCAAGTGGTATTACCCCACTAAAGTGGATTTAGGCGAAAAATTTGATGGCGTTGCGAGTTGGTATGGCCCTAACTTCCATGCCAAAAAAACCAGTAATGGGGAAATTTATAACATGTATGCCCACACCGCCGCGCACAAGACTTTACCCATGAACACCGTGGTGAAAGTCATCAATGTTGATAATAACTTAAGCACCATTGTGCGCATTAATGATAGAGGGCCTTTTGTGAGCGATCGCATCATTGATCTGTCTAATGCGGCCGCTAGGGATATTGACATGGTTAAAAAAGGCACAGCCAGCGTGCGTCTTATTGTTTTGGGTTTTGGTGGGGTTATCTCTAATCAATACGAACAATCCTTTAACGCTAACTATTCAAAGATCTTACACAAGGAATTTAAAGTCGGCGAGAGCGAAAAAAGCGTGAGCGGAGGGAAATTTTCTTTGCAAATGGGGGCTTTTAGAAACCAAATAGGCGCTCAAACTTTAGCGGATAAATTGCAAGCAGAAAATCCAGATTACAGCGTCAAGGTTGCTTTTAAAGACGATTTGTATAAAGTTTTAGTTCAAGGGTTTCAAAGTGAAGAAGAGGCTAGGGATTTTATGAAAAAATATAACCAGAATGCGGTTTTAACGAGAGAATGATTAAGTTATTGCTTTTAGATGTGGATGGCACGCTCACAGACGGGTCGTTGTATTTTGATAAAAATTTTCACGAGTTCAAGGCTTTCAATGTCAAAGACGGGCTTGGCATGACGCTATGGCAAAAATTAGGCAAAAAAATCGCTATCATTACAGGAAGAACTTCAATCATGGTGAAAAAACGCATGGAGAGTTTGGGCGTTCAGTTTGTTTTTATGGGCGTTGAAAATAAAAGCGTGGTTGTGGAGCGGCTCAAAAAAGACTTGCAATTGAGCGCGCAAGAAATCGCATGCGTAGGCGATGATTATAACGATTTAGGCATGTTTAAGGCATGCGCTTGGAGTTTCGCTCCTTTTGATGCGCACCCCTTGCTTAAAAGCAAAGCTTATAAAGTGTTGCAAAATTCAGGGGGCAAGGGGGCTGTTAGGGAAGCGATTGATTATCTTTTAACATTAGAAGGCTTGCAAGATGAAGCGCTCAAGTTTTACCTCTAATAGCGTTTTAAACTTTTTTGTGGTTTTATCTTTCATCACGATAGGGCTAGTCTTTTTCTTTTTGCGTTCCCAACCCACTAGCGTTATCTCTAAAGAAAATATCCCTAAAATTGAATTAGAAAATTTTAAAGCGTTTCAAATCAACGATAAAATCCTTGATCTGTCCATAGAGGGCAAAAAAGCTTTACAATACGATGGTTACGAGATCTTTTTTGATTCCAAAATCAAGCGCTATGATGAAGACACTATTGAAAGCGTTGAATCCCCTAAAGCCAGGCGGCAGCAGGATTTGTATTTCTTCCCTAATGGGGTTACTTATAAAAGAAGCGATGATTCCAGTTTTTGGAGTGAAACAGGGATTTACAACCACAAGGAGCAAAATTTTAAAGGCAAGGGCCGTTTCATTCTCACTTCAAAAGATAGCAAGGTTGAAGGGCTTGACATTTCTTATTCGCATGCTTTAGCCGTTATTGAAGCTCAAAGCATTCAAGCGTATTTATTCTTAGATGAAATCAAACAAAGCCAGAAAGAAAAGAAAAAATTCCCCACTTTCAAAGGAGGTTTTTAATGCGTTGGTGGTGTTTTTTGGTGTGTTGTTTTGGCATTTTAAGCGTGATGAGCGCTCAAAAATTAGAGAATAAAGGCTTGAAAAAAGAAAGAGAGCTTTTAGAGATTACCGGCAATAAATTTGTAGCGAACGACAAAACCAAAACCGCCGTTATTCAAGGCAATGTGCAGATCAAAAAAGGTAAAGACCGGTTGTTTGCGGATAAAGTGAGCGTGTTTTTAAACGACAAACGAAAGCCAGAGCGCTATGAAGCCACAGGGAACACGCACTTTAATATCTTTACAGAGGATAATCGTGAAATCAGCGGGAGCGCTGACAAGCTCATTTATAACGCGCTGAATGGGGAATACAAATTATTGCAAAATGCGGTGGTTAGAGAAGTGGGGAAATCCAATGTCATCACCGGTGATGAAATCATTTTAAACAAAACTAAGGGTTATGCTGATGTGTTGGGGAGCGCGAAGCGGCCCGCTAAGTTTGTGTTTGATATGGAAGATATTAATGAAGAAAATCGTAAGGCTAAATTGAAGAAGAAAGGCGAAAAACCATGATCGCCATTAAAGACGCTCATTTTCTCACTTCTTCTAGCCAACTTTTTCAATGCCCCGCAAGCTTGACTTCTGAGATGGTCATTTTAGGGCGCAGCAATGTAGGCAAAAGCACCTTTATTAATACCTTGTTGGGGAAAAATCTCGCCAAAAGTTCAGCAACGCCGGGAAAAACCCGTTTAGCGAATTTTTTTTCCACCACTTGGGAAGATAAAGAAAACGCTTTAACGACCACTTTTAATGTGATTGATTTGCCCGGGTTTGGCTACGCTAAAGTTTCTAAAAGCTTGAAAAAAGAATGGGAGGGGTTTTTATGGGAATTGTTGAGCGTTAGGACTTCAATCAAGCTTTTTATCCATTTAGTGGATGCGCGCCATTTGGATTTAGAAATTGATAAAAACGCTAAAGAAAACATTCAAGCCCTTTTAAGGCCCGATCAAGCCTACCTTTCTCTTTTTACGAAATTTGACAAGTTGAATAAAAACGAGCAACACCGCCTTTTTTTAAACGCTCCTAAACCTTTTTTAATCAATACCACCCATTTTAACGCTCTTTCTTCAAAATACCCAACCCTTGAAATAGTGCGCCAAACCCTTTTAAAATACTTGCTCACTAACCCCTTATAAGCCACAAAACCATGCTCTCTTTAAAACAAGATTCCTTTTTTTTCTTATGCTTAGGAATCTTTGGTTTTTATTTTTATAGCCTTTTGAGAGACTTAATGCCTTTTTTACCCCCAATGATTGGGTTTTTATTCTTGTTTTATGCGAAAAAATACGATCGTTTTTTACCCAATTTGAGCGTGTTTGGTTGTTTGTTTTGGTTTGAGAGCATGCATTTAAAGACTTTAGGCGTTTTGGCTTTATTGTTTTTAATCTACCACCAAATCGTCTATAAAAACTCTTTAAAGCTTTTTAATGACGGCTTTTTATTCAAAACTTTGCATGTTTTTTTGGTTTATTACCTTTATTTATCGCGCTTTTTTTCGGTGTCTTTGGATTTGAAAACGATCGGTTTTCTCGCTCTTTTTGCTTTAATAGAGAGCGCTTTGTGGGGTTTGTATGAAAAATCTTCGCTATAAGCTTTTGCTCTTTGTTTTTATAGGGTTTTGGGGGTTATTAATCTTAAATCTATTTATTCTAAGCGTTAAAAATCAAGAATACTATGAAAAACTGGCCGAACGAAACATGACTAAAAAAGAATTTTTAATCCCTACAAGGGGCAATATTACAGACAGAAATGATGAGTTTTTAGCCATTAATGAATTGGTGTTTGGCGTGTTTTTGCCTAGTGGATTGAAACAAAAAGAGCTTTTAGAAAAAATTGAGGTGATCCAAAAATTTTTCCCTAATTTTTCCAAAGAAACGCTTTTAAACAATTACCAAAAAGAAAATTCGCTTTATAACCATAACCTCATTAAAGTGGTGGGATTCATTCCTTATACCGCCATGCAACCTCTTTATGCCAAACTCATCCAAACTCAAGGCATTTTTGCTCTTCCCTTAGACAAGCGTTACTACCCTAATAACGCTTTAGCTTCGCATGTTTTAGGCTATGTGGGGGTGGCAAGTTTGCAAGACTTGAAAGACGATGAAGAGAATCAATACAGCCAGATTGTAGGCAAAACCGGCATTGAAAAAGAATACAACAAGCTTTTACAAGGCAAGGTGGGTTATAAAATCATGCATGTCAATGCGCTCAATCAGGAATTAGCCACCTTAGAAGTCGTGCCACCAAGCGCCAATAACCACTTGCAATTGAGTTTAGACAAACGCTTGCAAAAAGAAGCGGACAAGCTCTTTGAAAATAAAAGGGGGGCTATTTTAGTGATGAACGCAGAAAATGGGGAATTGCTCGTTGCAGGAAGTTACCCTGAATACAATTTGAACGATTTTGTGGGCGGGATCAGTCAAGACAAATGGCAAAAACTCCAAGATGATATTTATAACCCCTTATTAAACCGCTTCGCTAACGCCTTGTATCCGCCGGGATCTGTGGTTAAAATGGGCGTGGGGTTAAGCTTTTTAGAAAACCTTCATATCACAGAGAACACCACCATACCCACCCCCCCTTTTATTGAAGTGGGTAAGCGCAAATTCAGGGACTGGAAAAAAACAGGGCATGGCAATTCTAATTTGTATAAAGCGATTAGGGAGTCCGTGGATGTGTATTTTTATAAGTTTGGGCTTGAAATCTCTATAGAAAAACTCTCTAAAACCTTAAGGGAAGTGGGCTTTGGGGAAAAAACGGGCGTTGATTTGCCGAATGAATTTGTGGGGATCGTGCCGGATAATTTATGGAAACTCAAACGCTTCAATCAAGACTGGCGCGTTGGGGACACGCTCATTACTGCTATCGGGCAAGGCTCTTTTTTAGCCACACCCTTGCAGGTTCTAGCCTATACGGGACTCATTGCGACAGGCAAACTGGCAACGCCTCATTTTGCTATCAATAATAAACAACCGCTCAAAGACCCCCTAAATAGTTTTCAAAAAAAGAAGCTCCAAGCCTTGCGCGTGGGCATGTATGAAGTGTGTAACCATAAAGACGGCACCGCTTATCATTCCACAAGGGGTTCTAAGGTTACTTTAGCGTGTAAAACCGGCACCGCGCAAGTCGTGGAAATCGCTCAAAACATCGTCAATCGCATGAAAGAAAAGGATATGGAATATTTCCATCGATCCCATGCGTGGATTACCGCATTCTTGCCTTATGAAAAACCCAAATACGCTATCACTATTTTAGTAGAACATGGGGAAGGGGGGTCAAAACTAGGGGGCTTGTTAGTGAAAATGAGCAATAAACTCTATGAGCTTGGCTATCTTTAATAAAATTCTAAATCTTTTCAAAAACGCAACCTTTTAAACGCTAAAGACCATTAGCCAACCTGTTTCCAAACTTGTTTCAGCGCTCTATAACTCAGTCTAACGGGTGGTTTAAAACTGGTCTTTATTAAAGAACATTCTAAAAGCGTAACTTTAATCAGATTTAGGCTTGCTGTATTTTTGGCTTTGTTTTAATCGCATATTGACAGCTGAAGTCTTGTTTAATGTTTTTAAAAAATGGGGTTTTAGTTATTTGGCTTCATCGTTTTAGATTTTATCATGATTTTCTTAAAGGGATAGAGAGGGTTATTTTGTGCCATTTCCCCCTTAAGAAATAACGCTTTTAAGAAATTGCTACTTGATTAGCGCAAGCTCTTTTATAGTTTTATTTTAAAAATACTTTTAGCGTTTTTAATGCTCAATGAGAAAAGAGTTTTTTTATTAGTGCCTAAAAGCACCCCCCTCCATTCATCTTAAAGACGAATGTTATTCAAATGGCTCAAAAAGCCGGGATAATCGCCCCTTTATAGGTATCCAAAATAAATTTCCTGGTCTTTTCACTCTGCAAAGCTTCAATCAGCGCTTTTATGGCTTCATCTTGCGCGTTATCCTCACGAGTGGCTATTAGATTGGCATAAGGCGAGTCCTTGTCTTCTGAAAATAAGGCTCCAGTGAGTTTTGCTTGCAAGGCGTAATTCCCTGTTACAATAGCCCCATCCACATCCCCTAAAACTTTAGGCAATAATGCGGCTTCTAAAGGCTTGATTTTGATGTTGTAAGGATTTTTGACAATATCAAACTCCGTAGCGTATAGATTGCTTGGATCTTTGAGAGCGATAAGGCCTTGTTTATGGAGTAAAATCAACGCCCTGCCTTGATTGGCCGGATCATTTGGCACGGCAATCACTGAGCCTTTTTTAAGGTTTTTAATGTCTGTGATTTTTTGAGAATAAAATCTCAAAGGCTCCACATGGATATTGGCCAAACCAACAAGGTGCATTTTTCTGTCCAAATTAAACCTGTCCAAATAAGGGCGGTGCTGGAAGTAATTTGCGTCTAAAGAGCCGTCATTGAGCGCTAAATTAGGCAACACATAATCGGTAAAAGACACGATCACTAATTTGATCCCTTTCTCTTTCAAATCGTCCACGACTGATTGCAAGATTTGTGCATGCGGCACAGGGTTAGCGCCCACTTTAAGCTCACGAGTGATTTTGTGGTTTTCTTTTTTTTCTTTGTGGTGTTTGGCGTCCAAAAGGTTAAAAAAACCTAAAACAATAGCGGTTACGCAAATAATACGCTTGAATATATTCATAAAAAACCCTTTATTAAAAAATTAATTCAAAAATGATAAAAAGATAAAACGATACGAAAATTTTAGAAACTGGCAAAGAATAAAAAGAAAAGGATTCAATCAAGAAAAACGAAGTTTCTCTTGATCAAACAGCGAACTAAACCATTAAAGCTTAATGGAATTTTCTTTAAGATACTCTGCAACGCCTTGGTGAGTTGCTTTCATGCCTTTATCGCCTTTTCTCCAGCCTGCTGGGCACACTTCACCATGTTCTTCAAAGTGCAAGAGAGCGTCTACCATGCGAAGCATTTCATCTGCATTCCTACCTAATGGTAAGTCATTGATCACTGCATGCCTTACTTTCATGTTTTTGTCAATCAAAAAAGCTCCTCTCAAAGCGATCGCTTCTTCAAACAGCACATCATAGTCTCTAGAAATGCTTTTGGTAATATCAGCTACCATAGGGAAAGTTACTTGACCAATACCGCCTTTATCTACAGGGGTGTTTTTCCATGCAAAATGCACTTGTTCGCTGTCAATAGACACGCCAATCACATTAAAGCCTTTTTCGTGGAAGTCTTTCACTCTTTTGTCAAACGCAATGATTTCTGTAGGGCATACAAAGGTAAAATCTTTTGGCCAAAAGAAAAGAATCGCACCATTTTTGCCTAAATTTTTAGAAAGCTCAAAGTGTTCATCAACCTCATTGTTTCCTAAAACGGCAGGTGCTTTAAAGTCTGGGGCAAGTTTTGTAACTAACATATACAACTCCTTAGTGTTATTAAAATTTTGTTGGATCAAAATTAAACCTAAAATAGATTTAATTTTATTATGCTTTCCACTCAATCAGCGGAAACATGGTGGAGTATATTCTTAAAAAGTTAATGAAAAGATATTTCCTTTTAAATTTTAGGATTTTGTGAAAAATAGTTTCATTTTTACTGCTTGTATTTCCTTAATAGTGTTATAATCGCTTCATAAATCATACGAAAGGAATTGTCATGCTAATCGCTCGCTTTAAAAGCCTTAATTTCTTGTTCTTTAGGGGTTCTTCTTGTTTCATCGTTATTAGGCGTGGCTAACGCTTCCAATCAAGAAGTCCAAGTCAAAGATTATTTCGGGGATCAAGCCATCAAGCTTCCTGTTTCTAAAATAATCTACTTGGGTAGCTTTGCAGAAGTGCCTGCTATGTTCCATACTTGGGATAGGGTCGTGGGCATTTCGGATTACGCTTTTAAATCTGATATTGTTAAAGCCACTCTCAAAGATCCTAAACGCATTAAATCCATGAGCAGCGATCATGTGGCGGCGTTGAATGTGGAGCTTTTAAAAAAACTTAGCCCCGATCTTGTGGTAACCTTTGTGGGTAACCCTAAAGCGGTAGAGCATGCGAAAAAATTTGGTATATTATTTCTTTCTTTCCAAGAAAAAACCATTGCAGAGGTCATGGAAGATATTGACGCTCAAGCTAAAGCCTTAGAAGTTGATGCTTCTAAAAAACTAGCCAAAATGCAAGAAACTTTGGATTTCATTGCTGAGCGTTTGAAAGGCGTTAAAAAGAAAAAGGGCGTGGAGCTTTTCCACAAAGCCAATAAGATTAGCGGCCATCAAGCCCTTGATTCAGACATTTTAAAAAAAGGAGGCATAGACAATTTTGGCTTGAAATACGTTAAGTTTGGGCGTGCTGACATTAGCGTGGAAAAAATCGTTAAAGAAAACCCTGAAATCATTTTCATTTGGTGGATAAGCCCACTCACTCCTGAAGACGTGTTAAACAACCCCAAGTTTTCCACTATCAAAGCTATCAAAAACAAGCAAGTCTATAAGCTCCCCACAATGGATATTGGCGGGCCTAGAGCCCCGCTCATTAGTCTTTTTATCGCTTTAAAAGCCCACCCTGAAGCGTTTAAGGGCGTGGATATTAATGCGATAATCAAAGATTACTATAAAGTGGTTTTTGATTTGAATGACGCAGAAGTTGAACCCTTTTTGTGGCACTGATTTTTGAAAGGGGCTAATTTAGCCCTTAATGTATCGCGCTAGGCTTAGAACAAGCCCTATAGCGATGCAATTCGCTAAAAGCGAACTCCCTCCATAGCTCAAAAACGGCACCGCTAGGCCCTTAACCGGAAAAATCCCACCCACCCCAAAGGCGTTGATCACCAAAGAAAACCCTATTAGTAACACCACGCCCACGCAAAATAGCGAATATTTTGGCTCTTTCAAGCGGTTAGCGATCCTAAAAATCAAAACAATCAAAACAGAAAACAAAATAAAACAAACGCATAACCCCAAAAAACCCCATTCTTCGGCGATCCCAGCTAAGACCATGTCCGTATGCACTTCGCTCAAAAACCCAAGCTTGATTTGCCCTAGCCCAAGCCCTTGCCCCAATAACCCCCCATTATGCATGGCATTGCCTGCATGAAAGACTTGATAGGATTCGGGCAAGTCGCTTATTCTAAGAGCGTTCGCTAATCTATCCGGCAAGAGCGTGAAAAGCGAATTTTGCAAATTAGACCACCACAATTTTAGGCGTAAAATCCTATGTTCGCTTGTAACAATCGCTAAAACGCTAATCGCAAGTGCCCCTGAAACAATCAAGCCAAATAAATGCGCACTCCCCCCAGAAAAGACCAATAACACCGCTAAAACCGCCCCCAAAAGAACAATCTGCCCCAAATCGTTTTGCAAAACCCCCACCCCAATCGCTAAGGCTACAAACACCACCGAATAAGGCACAAAAGTGATGAGTTCTTCTTTGACATTAGCCTTTTCTTTTGCCACAAAGGTGCGAGACAAACTCCACGCAAGAAAAAAGGTGAAACCAATCTTTAAAAACTCCAAAGGCGCTAGAGAGAAAAACCCCAAACGAATCCAGCGCTTCGCCCCCCCAGCACTACTAGAAAGACTTTCTGGCAAAAAAAACATGCCAATAATGAGTAATGATGGGACAAAAAGGAGAAAAAACCCCAAACGGCTAAACCACTTGCTAGGATCAACCCTAGACAACCCCCACATGATAACAATCCCTATGATCGCACTCACAAGCTGGCGTATGAAAAAATGGAATTCCCCATAATGATACAGCACCACTGTGGTGTAAGTTGAGAGCGAATAGCTCATCAATACCCCCAAAAAAATCAATAGCGAAGCGCAAAAAAACAGGTTTCTGTCTGTAGTCATTAGGATTTCCTTATTTTGGTTTTTGAATAGGCGTTCTCTTAAGGTATTTTAGGGGTATTTTACACTATAATGGCTCTGAATTGGCTTATCGCTCAAGCTTAAGCATGCTTTGAAATTGATCGCATTCTTTGATGAGGAAATGAGCTATTTTAGGAATGTTTTTTGCATGCTACAATTTGCAAGGGTTTAAAAAAGGGGTTTTGATGGATTTTTCTAAAGCGTTTGGATTGGTTTATAAAGCGTTGGATTATAGGGCTTTAAGGCAGGATATGATCGCTTCTAACATCGCTAATGTGGACACCCCTTTTTACAGGCCAAAGGATTTGGATTTTGAAAGCGTTTTAGCGGAGAAAAAAGCGGAAATTTTTGAAAACCAATCCAGTAAAGTTTTGCCTTTAGCCCACACTAATCCTAGGCATTTAGACTTTGAAAATAGCGCTAAAAATGGGGCGAGCCTTTTTTTTAGGGATGGGCATTTGGCTAAAAATGATGGCAACAGCGTGGATTTGGACATTGAAACGAGTGAAATGGGCAAGAACTCTACCATGTATTTAGCCTTGAGTTCGGCCTTAAAAAAGTATCGAGGCGTGATCAATTACGCCATTGATTCTAGTAAGAATTTATAGTTAAGGGAAAGCATGTTTTTATCTTCTTTTGATATTAGCGGTTATGGCTTGTCCGCCCAACGCTTAAGGGCTAATTTGATTTCTTCTAATATCGCTAACGCTAACACCACACGCACGAGCGAAGGAGGCCCTTATAGGAGGCAAGAAGCGGTGTTTAGGGCTTTTGATTTCAACGAGGTTTTAAACCAAAAAATCGCCCAAAACAATCAAATTACCCCCTATGAAGACCCCTTAGATGAAGGCGATGATAACCCCTTAATCCCCATTACAAGCGTGGTGGTGGATAAGATTGTGCGCGATGATAGCGAGCCGTTGATGAAATACGATCCCAGCCACCCTGACGCTAACGCTCAAGGCTATGTGGCTTACCCCAATGTGAATGCGGTGGTTGAAATGGCGGACTTAGTGGAAGCGACTAGAGCCTATCAGGCCAATGTTGCAGCCTTTCAAAGCGCTAAAAACATGGCGCAAAACGCGATTGGCATGTTACAAACATGAACGATTTTCAACAATTTATGGTAGTATAAGGAAATTTAGGTAGTATTAGCCAAAGATCAGTAGAATACAAAATGAATAAGATATTTAATAAAGTTAAATTTTTAAAAAAGAGCTTAAGGAGGTTCTATGCAAGCCATACACAATGATAAAAGCTTATTGAGTCCTTTCTCTGAGCTTAACACGGACAACAGGACTAAAAGAGAAGAATCAGGTAGCACCTTTAAAGAACAAAAAGGTGGGGAGTTTTCTAAACTCTTGAAACAATCTATCAATGAGCTTAACAACACTCAAGAGCAATCTGATAAAGCTTTAGCCGACATGGCGACAGGGCAAATCAAAGACTTGCACCAAGCGGCTATCGCCATAGGGAAGGCTGAAACGAGCATGAAACTCATGCTTGAAGTGCGCAACAAAGCGATTAGCGCTTATAAAGAGCTTTTAAGAACGCAGATCTAGTCTCTTAAGTGGCTTCTCTTTAAATGATCGCTTGGTCCTTTTTAAAGAGAGGGTTTGTTGTTGCTACACCCCATTTTAACAGATTTTGCCATCAAAAATTCATGCTCTCATGCGTTGTGAAAATCCAACGCCACGCCATTTTCAAGTAAGCGTTCATGGATAATAAAAACATTGATCCCAACTTCAATCCAGAGCAATTTTTAGAAACCCAAAAATACAAGGGCATGGTTACGGCCTTAATCTTTTTATTGCTTTTTTTTATTTTTTTAATGGTGGCTTTTAAAAAAGCTTTTTTTGCCCAAGCCAACATGCCCACTCTAGTGATGAGCAAACAAGACACTGCGACTAGGGGGACTATCTATAGTCAAGACAACTACAGCCTGGCCGCTTCGCAAACCCTTTTCAAACTGGGCTTTGACACGAGGTTTTTAAACCCGGATAAAGAAGATTTTTTCATTGATTTCCTCTCTATTTATAGCAATATCCCTAAAAAGTCCTTAAAAGACGCCATCAATACGAAAGGTTATATTATTCTAGCCTATGATCTCACGCCCAATATGGCCGCTAATATTAGGGACTTGAATAAGAAATTTTTAACCTTTGGGGTTTTTCAAAATTTCAAAGACGCGCACGATAAAGTGTGGCAAAAACAAGGGCTAAACATTGAAGTGAGCGGCGTTTCTAGGCATTACCCTTATCAAAATAGCCTAGAGCCAATCATTGGTTATGTGCAAAAACAAGAAGAAGACAAACTCACTTTAACTACCGGTAAAAAAGGCGTTGAAAAATCTCAAGATCACTTGCTTAAAGCCCAACAAAATGGCATAAGAACAGGCAAAAGAGATGTGAGTTTTAACTTTATCCAAAACCACTCTTACACAGAGGTTGAAAGGCTTGATGGCTATGAGGTGTATTTGAGCGTTCCTTTAAAACTCCAAAGAGAAATTGAAACCCTATTAGATAAAACTAAAGACAAACTCAAGGCTAAAGAAATCCTAGTGGGTATCATTAACCCTAAAAGTGGGGAAATCTTATCGCTAGCTTCAAGCAAGCGCTTCAATCCTAACGCCATTAAAACCAGCGATTATGAAAGCTTGAATTTGAGCGTTGCCGAAAAGGTTTTTGAGCCAGGCAGCACGATCAAACCCATTGTTTATTCCTTGCTGTTAGACAAGAATTTAATCAACCCTAAAGAACGCATTGATTTAAACCATGGCTATTACCAATTAGGAAAATACACCATTAAAGACGACTTTATCCCCAGTAAAAAAGCCGTTGTGGAAGACATTTTGATCCAATCTAGCAATGTGGGCATGATAAAAATCAGTAAAAACTTAAACCCAGAGGATTTCTATAACGGGCTTTTAGGCTATGGATTTTCTCAAAAAACGGGCATTGACTTATCCTTAGAAGCCACAGGAAAGATCCCTCCTTTGTCCGCTTTCAAGCGTGAAGTGTTAAAGGGGAGCGTCTCTTATGGCTATGGGTTGAACGCGACTTTTTTGCAGCTTTTAAGGGCTTATGCGGTGTTTTCTAATGAAGGCAAATTGACTACCCCTTATTTAGTGCAACGAGAAACCGCCCCTAATGGCGATATTTACATCCCTAGCCCCAAACCCACTTTTCAAGTCATTAGCCCCAAAAGCGCTAGGAAAATGAAAGAAACCTTAATCAAAGTGGTTCGTTATGGCACAGGCAAAAACGCTCAATTTGAAGGGCTATACATAGGGGGCAAAACGGGCACGGCTAGGGTTGCTAAAAACGGGAGTTATAGCGTGCAGTCCTACAACAGCTCTTTTTTTGGGTTCGCTGAAGATGAAAGGCAGGTTTTTACCATCGGCGTGGTTATCTTAGGTTCGCATGGCAAGGAAGAATATTACGCCAGCAAGATTGCAGCCCCTATTTTTAAAGAAATCACCGAAATTTTAGTGCGTTACAATTATCTATCGCCCTCTATTGCGATTCAAAATGCGTTGGAGAAAAACCGCTTTAAAATAAAATAAAAGGCTCTTTTCAACCCAAACTCCAAAAAAGGAGTCTTAAGTTGCCGGCTCTGTGGTATTAAGGCCAAATTTAGAGAATAGATTAGAAAAAATCTGTTTGAGTTAGATTGAACCCAATTAAATAAAATGAGACTTGCATGATCCCTAGAAAGACAATCAAAACTAACCCTTAAATCAAAAAAAAATGCGGATTAACTTGTTATTGCAATTTAAACGCAAGGTTTACAATAGGCGAGTGTTCAAAATTTAATCAAAATAATGTAAAATTAGAGCAATTATACCGATGTCTAGTGGCATCAATTCAAGCTAACTAAAAGGCGAATTTAAATGATTAAAAGCATAGAGATTGAAAATTACAAAAATTTTAAGCACCTTAAAATGGAAAATTTTAAATAAAGAAAGTTGAAAAGTTAGAAGAAACAACCTTTAAAGGTTGTTTTCTAAAATCTCACTTCATTTGCAAAGCCACTTCTTCAGCGAAATTCTCTGTCTTTTTCTCAATGCCTTCGCCCAATTCAAAACGCACATACTCAGTGATTGTTAAATCATCATCCCACTCTTTGGAACAATCAGCGATGACTTGAGCGATAGTTTTTTTATCGTCCATGACATAGAATTGCCCTAAAAGGGTTAGGCGTTGATCAATAAGGGTGTTATCAGCGATAAACCTTTCCATTTTTCCAGGAACGATTTTATCCCAGATTTTTTCAGGCTTGCCCTGCTCTTTTAATTCATTTTCAAAAGCCTTTTTTTGATGGGCTAAAACTTCATCGCTCAATTCAATGCGGCTCCCAAAAGTGGGGATGTTTTTCAAAGGTTTGCCCAAGCGTTTAGCCTCTTCATTGTCTTTTTCAATTTCAGCGATCAAGGCTAAAGTTTCTTTTTTGACAAAATCAAGGCTAAAGTCTTTGCAATCTAGCACTTGAGGTTTCATCGCTGCGGCATGCATAGCGATGTTTCGGGCTAATTCCACCACTTTTGGAGCGTTTTTCTCATTATCGTATTTTATACCGATTAACACGCCCACTCTGGCGTTAGAATGCGCATAACCATTGATGATATGAGAGCTGGGGGCTTTTAAATGAGCGATTTTTCTCACTAAAATGTTTTCACCAATCACAGCGATTTGAGAGTGCAAATATTCTTCAAAAGGCTTGTTGTCTAACGGGCTTTTAAGCAGTTCTTCTGTGGTATGGATATTATGGGCTTTGATCGTTTCTAAAGTTTTTTTAACCAATTCCTTAAAGCCCTCATTTTTAGCCACAAAATCCGTTTCGCTATTGATTTCTACCATCATTGCGCTTTTAAAATCAGGCGCTACTTCTAAAGCGACCACGCCCTCAGCAGCGATCCTATCGGCTTTTTTAGCGGCTTTACTCAAGCCTTTTTCGCGCAAGAAATCAATGGCCTTTTGCAAATCCCCAGCCACTTCTACAAGGGCTTTTTTGCAATCCATCATGCCCGCATCGGTTAAGTCCCTTAATTTTTTAACTAATTGAGCGCTAATTCCTGACATTATTCGGCTCCTTGAGTGATTTCTTTTTGGATTTCAGCGAGCATTTCTTCTTTTTCTTCATTGCTCACGAACTCTATCTCTTCGCTATTTTCATCCGCATGGACAATTTCTTCTTGCATGAGTTCTCGCCCCTCTAAAATCGCTTCGCTCATTTCTTTACAAAATAGCCTAATAGAGCGGATCGCATCGTCATTTCCAGGAATGGGGTAATCCACTAAATCAGGGTCGCAGTTAGTGTCTAAGGGAGCCACGATAGGGATATGGAGTTTCCTTGCTTCAGCGACAGCGATTTTTTCTTTAGCCACATCAATCACAAAAATCATATCAGGGATTTTTTTCATGTGGCGCACCCCGCCAAGATATTTATCCAACTTTTCTTTTTTCCTTAAGATCATGAGTTTTTCTTTTTTAGTCAATAGATCAATTTGACCGCTATTTTCCATTTCTTCAATGATTTCTAATTTTCTCACCGATTTTCTAATGGTGCTAAAATTAGTCAGCATGCCACCAAGCCAGCGGTAATTGACATAAGGGACTTGAATGCTTTCAGCAAATTCTTTCAAAGTCTCATTGGCTTGTTTTTTAGTGCCTACAAACATGATGCTCTTGCCTTGAGCGCTCGCATCGCGCACGATATTATAGGTGTATCTAAAGTAGCGCAAGGTTTTTTGCAAATCAATAATATGGATATTTTTCCTAACGCCAAAAATGAATTTTTTGGTTTTAGGGTTCCAACGCCTTGTTTGGTGTCCAAAATGCACACCGCATTCTAATAAATCTTTCATGGTTACCATGAGAATATTCTCCTTAAAGTTATTTTGGTTCTCTTCCTCCATGCTCATTTGATTCTTAAATTTCTTAAGAACACCTAAATACAAGGATTAGCATGTGTGAATTTGACGCTGTCTTTGCCTTGTTCCTATAAAAATGATAGAAAAACGACAAAACCCCATGATTATAGCAAAAGATTAGGGTTTTTTAGCTTAAGTAAAAAAGGCTTTTAGGTTATAATAAAGACAAAATAGAAATTTGGGGTAGCTCTAATGGATACAAAAAGACAATGCATGGCTTTAAAGGCTTCAGCAGGGAGCGGGAAGACTTTCGCTTTGAGCGTGCGGTTTTTAGCCCTATTGTTTAAGGGGGCTAATCCTAGCGAGATTTTAACGCTCACTTTCACTAAAAAAGCCACCGCCGAAATGAAAGAGCGCATTTTAGACTATTTAAAAATTTTGCAACAAGAAAACCTTGAGAGCGAAAAAGAAAAATCCCAAAATATCCTAAAAGAATTAGAAGAAAAATACCATTTAGACCCTAGCTTGGTGCGAAATAGCGCTCAAAAAATCTACCAACGCTTTTTAAACGCTGAAATCAGAATCAGCACCATTGATGCGTTTTTTCAAAGCATTTTAAGGAAATTTTGCTGGTTTGTGGGGTTGAGCGCGAATTTTGAAGTCAATGAAGACACAGAAGCACACCAACGACAACTTAATGAGGGTTTTTTGAGCGCTTTAAATAACGAACAGCTTGAAGAATTGAGCGTTTTTATCGCTCAATGCTTAAGTTATGATAATTACACAAGCGATTCCATTTTAGAGCGGTTGCGTTTTTTAAAAAACAAGCTCTATTTATTTGATCCTAATAAGAGAGAGCCTGCATTTGATGAAGAGGGTTTTTTAGAAAAACTAAGGAGCTTAAACGAACAAATTCAAAGCATAGAAACAGCGTCAGATAGGGCTAAAACAGCCATTAAATGCGATAGTTTTAGGGGATTTTTAAACAGCTCTTTAACCTGGCTTGAAAAAAAGAGCGAATATCAATCTTTCAAAAAACTTAAAAGTGAAATCCCCACTTTAGAGAGCGAATGCAAAGAGATTGAAAACGATTTAAAACGCTATTATGAAGCCAAAGAAACCGCAATATTTAAAAAATTCCCTAAATTCATCCAGCTTTATGATAACGCCACTTCTAAAATCCAAGCCTTAGATTTTGATGCGATTAAAGATAAGGTTCATGTCTTATTGAATGGTTATGAAGAAATGCCGGCGGAGTTTTTTTATTTCAGGTTGGACAGCAAGATCGCGCACATTTTGATTGATGAATTTCAAGACACGAGCTTGAACGATTATAAGATTTTAGCCCCTTTTATTGATGAGATTAAAGCCGGGATAGGGCAAGCTAAATGGCACAGGAGCGTGTTTTTTGTGGGCGATGTCAAGCAGAGCATTTATGCCTTTAGGGGGAGTTTTAGCTCCTTATTTGAAAGCGTTTCTAAGGATTTTTACCACGATAATTTACAATTCAACCACCGCAGTGCGCCTTTAATCATTAATTACGTGAACACCATTTTTAAAAAAGCTTATCAAAATTCCCCCACCGCTTATTTGGAGCAAAAATACCCTAAAGCTTCCAACAATAAACATGTTACAGACGGCTATGTTAAAGTCTCTTTAGTGGCTGATGAAAGAGAATTGTTATTAGAACAAATCTTACAAGAAGCTCAAAACCTTTTAGATCATCGTATTGATCCTAAAGACATTACCATTTTATGCGCCACTAATGACGACGCTTTAGAAATCAAAAATTATTTGCAAGAGTATTTGAGCGCAATTTGCCCAAGCACGGAATCTAGCGCGAGATTGTCTCAATTTGTAGAGTCTAAAATCATTAAGAACGCTTTAAAATACGCTTTAGCGGAAGAACCTTACAAGCCCTTTTATAAGCACAGCGTTTTAAAACTCGCCGGATACTTGCATGATGATGCGATCGTTCTACCCAGTTTTAACCCCAAAAAAGAGAGCGTGGCAAGCTTTGTGTGGAAAATTATGGAATTGTTTGAGCTTTATGAAGAGCCTGCACAAATCTGCTTGGAATTAGCCATTGGGTGCGAAGACGCCGATGGATTTTTAGAAAAATTAGAAGCTAAAGCGATCGCTTCTTTCAATTTAAAAGGTGCTCAAATCATGACCATTCACAAATCTAAAGGCATGCAATTCCCTTATGTGATCGTGTGCGAACGCTTGGGCAAGCCTAATTCAAGCCATTCCAATCAACTCCTTGAAGAATATGACGGCGCAGAGCTTCTTCGCCTTTATTACAGAATGAAAAATCGTGAGGTCGTGGATAAAGATTACGCTAGGGCTTTAAATAAAGAAGAAGCGGCTAAAGATCATGAAGAAATTAATGTGTATTATGTCGCATTCACTAGGGCTGAGTTAGGGCTGATTGTCGTGGCCAAAGACAAAAAAGAAAGCAAAAAAGAAAGCAAAAACAAAACAATGCACGAAAAATTGGATCTTTTGCCTTTAGAAGAGGGAGAAATTATGCCGGTTATTTCTCCACAAAAAGAGCCTTTAATTACAAGTGCTCTCATCAAGCCCCATGCCTATGGCGAGCAAGTCCAAGAAATAGAAGAAGAGCCAGATAGCGATTATGAAAAGAATAACGACCAGGAAGCGATCAACTTTGGTATCGCCTTGCACAAGGGATTAGAATACCAATACGCTTATAACATTCCTAAAAAAAGCGTTTTAGAATATTTAAACTACCATCATGGTTTTTATGGTTTGGATCATCAAGCGTTAGAAGAGAGTTTAGAGCTTTTTGAAAACGATGCAGAAATACAAGCTCTTTTTAAAAATCATGCCTTAAAGGGCGAAGCGGCTTTTTTATTTGAAGGGGTTGTGTCTAGGATTGATGTTTTATTGTGGGATAGGGGGCAAAATTTGTATGTTTTAGATTACAAAAGCTCTCAAAATTACCAGCAAAGCCATAAAGCGCAAGTGTCTCATTACGCTGAGTTTTTGCGAACTCAAGCCCCCCATTTTAAGATACAAGCGGGCATTATTTACGCTCATAAAAGACTGCTTGAAAAATTATGGGTTTGAAAATAAAAATTTTAAGGTTGTCTATGAATCTCAAAAAAACAGAAAACGCGCTCAGTTTGACGCTTAAGAACTTCATTAAAAGCGAGTCTTTTGGGGGGATTTTCCTCTTTTTAAACGCTGTTTTAGCGATGGTGGTGGCTAATTCGTTTTTAAAAGAAGGTTATTTTGCGCTATGGCACACCCCTTTTGGGTTTCAAGTAGGGGATTTTTTTATCGGCTTTAGTTTGCATAATTGGATTGATGATGTCTTAATGGCGTTATTCTTTTTAATGATAGGCTTAGAGATCAAGCGAGAGTTGTTATTTGGGGAATTATCCAGTTTTAAAAAAGCTTCTTTCCCTGTGATTGCGGCTCTTGGGGGCATGATAGCTCCAGGATTGATTTATTTTTTTCTTAACGCTAACACGCCTTCTCAGCATGGTTTTGGGATCCCTATGGCGACGGATATTGCGTTCGCTTTAGGCGTGATCATGCTTTTAGGCAAGAGGGTGCCAACCGCCTTAAAGGTTTTTTTAATCACTCTAGCGGTGGCTGATGACTTGGGGGCTATTGTGGTAATCGCGCTCTTTTATACCACGAATTTAAAATTCGCATGGCTTTTAGGGGCTTTAGGGGTGGTTTTTGTTTTAGCTGTATTAAATCGTTTGAATATGCGCTCGCTTATCCCTTACTTGCTTTTAGGGGTGTTGCTTTGGTTTTGCGTGCATCAAAGCGGTATCCATGCGACAATCGCTGCAGTGGTTCTAGCTTTTATGATACCGGTGAAAATCCCTAAAGATTCTAAAAATGGAGAGCTTTTGGAATTGGGCAAGCGATACGCAGAAACGAGTTCAGGAGCGCTTTTGACCAAAGAGCAGCAAGAAATCTTGCATTCTATTGAAGAAAAAGCGAGCGCTTTACAAAGCCCCTTAGAAAGATTGGAGCATTTTTTAGCCCCCATCAGCGGGTATTTCATCATGCCCTTATTCGCGTTTGCAAACGCTGGGGTGAGCGTTGATTCTAGCATCAATTTAGAAGTGGATAAGGTGCTTTTAGGGGTTATTTTAGGGCTTTGTTTGGGTAAGCCTTTGGGGATTTTCTTAATCACTTTTATAAGCGAAAAGCTTAAAATCACCGCGCGCCCTAAAGGCATCAGCTGGTGGCATATTTTAGGGGCTGGGCTTTTAGCAGGGATTGGCTTTACCATGTCTATGTTTATTTCTAATCTGGCCTTCACGAGCGAACATAAAGACGCTATGGAAGTGGCAAAAATTGCGATTTTGCTCGGATCTTTGATTTCTGGGATCATAGGGGCTTTGTATTTATTCGCACTAGACAAAAGAGCGGCTTTAAAGAAATAGTTAAAAATGCTATAATTTGAGATTAAAACATCTTTTGAGGAAATTAAATGGGACAAATTAAAGACATTCTAACGACGCTTTTACCCCTTGTGGTGTTGTTTCTTATTTTTTATTTTTTGATTGTTCGCCCGCAACGCCAGCAACAAAAAAAGCATAAAGAAATGATAGAGGGTTTGACTAAGGGCGATAAAATCGTTACTCAAGGAGGGCTCATCGTTGAGGTGCTTAAAGCGGAAGCGAATTTTTTTAGCGTGAAGCTCAATGATGACACCACCGCTAAACTTTCTAAAAACTATGTAGCGTTCAAATTAGACGAAGAAACAACACCCAACAACAACTGAATGAAACTTTTTAACTCTCGTTTAATCGTTTTTATTTGCGCGCTTCTTTTAGGGGTAGGGTTTTCTGTGCCTTCTTTACTAGAGACTAAAGGCCCTAAAATCACTTTAGGTTTGGATTTAAGGGGGGGGTTAAACATGCTTTTAGGGGTGCAAACCGATGAGGCTTTAAAAAACAAGTATTTAAGCTTGGCGTCCGCTTTAGAATACAACGCTAAAAAGCAAAATATCTTGCTTAAAGACATTAAATCCAGCCTAGAAGGGATCAGTTTTGAGCTTTTAGATGAAGATGAAGCGAAAAAATTAGACGTGCTTTTATTGGAATTGCAAGGCCATAGCCAGTTTGAAATCAAAAAAGAAGCGGAATTTTATAGCGTGAAGCTCACCCCTTTAGAGCAAGAAGAATTGCGTAAAAACACGATTTTGCAAGTGATAGGGATCATTCGTAACCGCTTGGATCAATTTGGTTTGGCAGAGCCTGTAGTCATCCAGCAAGGTAAAGAAGAAATTTCGGTGCAATTGCCCGGCATTAAGACTTTAGAAGAAGAACGGCGCGCTAAAGAATTGATTTCAAGATCCGCTCATTTGCAGATGATGGCAGTGGATGAAGAACACAATAAAGATGCGATGAAAATGACGGATTTAGAGGCTCAAAAATTAGGCAGCGTGTTGTTGTCTGATGTGGAAATGGGGGGTAAAATCTTACTCAAAGCGATCCCCATTTTAGATGGCGAAATGCTTACAGATGCGAAGGTGGTGTATGATCAAAACAACCAGCCGGTGGTGAGCTTCACTTTAGATGCACAAGGGGCTAAGATTTTTGGGGATTTCTCAGGCGCGAATGTGGGTAAACGCATGGCGATCGTTTTAGACAATAAGGTTTATTCAGCCCCAGTGATTAGGGAGCGTATTGGTGGGGGGAGCGGGCAGATTAGCGGGAATTTTAGCGTGGCTCAAGCGAGCGATTTAGCGATCGCTTTAAGGAGTGGGGCGATGAGCGCTCCCATTCAGGTTTTAGAAAAAAGGATTATAGGCCCGAGTTTAGGGAAAGACAGCATTAAAACTTCCATTATCGCCCTCATTGGGGGCTTTATTTTAGTGATGGGCTTTATGGTGCTTTATTACTCCATGGCGGGAGTGATCGCTTGCATGGCGTTAGTGGTCAATCTTTTTTTGATTGTGGCGGTCATGGCGATTTTTGGAGCGACGCTGACTTTACCGGGAATGGCGGGGATTGTTTTAACCGTGGGGATTGCCGTGGATGCTAATATCATTATCAACGAGCGCATTAGAGAAGTCTTAAGAGAGAATGAGGGCATCGCTAAGGCGATCCATTTAGGCTATATCAATGCGAGTAGAGCGATTTTTGATTCTAATATCACTTCCTTGATCGCTTCAGTATTGCTATACGCTTATGGCACAGGAGCGATTAAAGGCTTTGCCCTAACCACAGGCATTGGGATTTTAGCCTCTATTATCACCGCTATTGTGGGCACGCAAGGGATTTATCAAGCCCTTTTGCCTAAACTCACCCAAACAAAAAGCCTTTACTTTTGGTTTGGCGTGAACAAAAGAGCTTAGGAGGTTTTATGGAATTATTCAAACGAACTAGAATCTTAAGCTTCATGCGTTATTCCAATTATGGGGTGATCGTTTCAGCTATTTTAGCACTTCTAGCGTTAGGGCTTTTGTTTTTCAAAGGGTTTTCTTTAGGGATTGATTTTGCGGGGGGGAGTTTGGTGCAGGTGCGTTACGCTCAAAACGCCCCCATTAAAGAAGTGCGCGATCTGTTTGAAAAAGAAGCTCGCTTTAAAGGCGTGCAAGTGAGCGAATTTGGCTCTAAAGAAGAGATTTTAATCAAATTCCCTTTTGTGGAAACGGCTGAAAATGAAGATCTGAACGCTATCGTGGCTAATATTCTAAAACCCAGTGGCGATTTTGAAATCCGTAAATTTGACACCGTGGGTCCTAGAGTGGGGAGCGAGTTGAAAGAAAAGGGCATTTTGTCGCTGATTTTAGCGTTAATGGCGATCATGGTCTATGTGAGTTTCCGCTATGAATGGCGTTTTGCTTTAGCGAGCGTCATTGCGCTTGTGCATGATGTGATTTTAGTGGCAAGCTCGGTGATTGTTTTTAAGATTGATATGAATTTGGAAGTGATTGCGGCTTTACTCACCTTGATTGGGTATTCCATTAATGATACGATCATTATTTTTGATCGGATCAGAGAAGAAATGCTCTCTCAAAAAACCAAAAACGCCACTCAAGCCATTGATGAAGCCATTTCTAGCACGCTCACGCGCACGCTTTTAACTTCTTTAACCGTGTTTTTTGTGGTGTTGATTTTGTGCGTGTTTGGGAGTAAGATTATTATTGGCTTTTCATTGCCCATGCTAATAGGCACGATTGTAGGGACTTATAGTTCTATTTTCATCGCCCCTAAAGTAGCGTTATTGTTAGGCTTTGATATGCATAAATATTATGAGAATGAGGCTAGAAAAATCAAAAAAGCTCAAGAGAAAGAAAAAATGCGCCGTTTGTATGAGGGCGGTCAAGTTTAAGGAGTTTCTATGGATTGGGGTCGGGTCGTTCATGTGCTGTTCAGCCTTATTTCTTTAACCACCATTGCAGGGTTTTTGTATGAGCCTAATACGGTGGTGTTGTTTGTAGCGCTCGCTTTAAACCTTATTTCCGTTACGCTTAAAATTGGGGTGATCAAGCGTTTCGCTTCAGAGCTATTGGCCAGCTCTTTAGCCACCGTGTTGCACCTCATACCGGCATTTGTGTTTTTACAGATTTTGAATAATTTGGTTACCGCTTACATGCTGATGATCGGGGCGTTGATTAGCAACGCTTTTAGCCTCATCTTTTTGTTGATTGAAAGCGTTGTAACGAGCGAAACGGATTAAGGGGTAGTTGATGGATTTTATCAATATAGAAAAAAAATGGCAAGAATTTTGGTGGAAAAATGAGAGTTTTGAGCCTAAAGACGATTTTAGTCTCCCTAAAAAATACATTTTGAGCATGCTGCCTTATCCTAGTGGGGAAATCCACATGGGGCATGTGCGCAACTACACCATTGGCGATGCGTTGGCACGCTATTATCGTTTGCACCATTACAATGTGCTACACCCTATGGGGTTTGATTCTTTTGGGATGCCTGCGGAAAATGCGGCCATTAAGCATGGTGTCCACCCTAAAACCTGGACTTATGAAAACATTGAAGCCATGCAAAAAGAGTTTGAAGCTTTAGGGTTTTCTTTTTCTAAAAATAGGGAATTCGCCACTTCAGATCCGGATTACACGAAATTTGAACAGCAATTTTTCATTGATTTGTGGGAAAAGGGGCTAATTTATCGCAAGAAAGCCATGCTCAATTGGTGCCCTAACGATAAAACCGTTTTAGCTAATGAGCAAGTCATTGATGGGAGGTGTTGGCGTTGCGATACAGAAGTGATTCAAAAAGAACTCTATCAATATTATTTGAAGATCACAAACTACGCTGAAGAATTACTAAAAGACTTAGAAACTTTAGAAAATCATTGGCCTTCTCAAGTCCTAATCATGCAAAAAAACTGGATAGGGAAATCTAGCGGGTTGCAATTTGGTTTTAAAATCGCTGATGAGTGCTTGAAAGCTTGCAACGGCATTCAAGAAATTGAAGTTTTTACCACAAGAGCGGACACCATTTATGGCGTAACTTACATTGCAATCGCCCCAGAACACCCTTTAGTAGAGCATGCCATTAAGCAAGTGAGCCAAGAAGATTCAAAGATCATTAAAGCGATTTTAAACACGACTCAAAGAGAAAGAGCTTTAGAGAAAAAAGGGGCGTTTTTAGGAATTTATGCTATCCACCCTTTAACGAAGCAAAAAATCCCTGTTTGGGTGGCTAATTTCGCTCTAGCTAATTATGGTTCTGGGGCGTTAATGGGCGTGCCAGCCTGCGATGAAAGGGATTTTGAATTCGCTAATCTTTATCATATCCCTATTAAAGTGATCACTCAAAGCCCTCAAAATTTGCCCCACACCAAAGAAGAGGTTTTAAAAAATAGCGGGGAGTGGAGCGATCTTTCTAGCTCGGTGGCCAGAGAAAAAATCATCGCTTATTTTGAAAAAGAAAATCTCGGTAAAAGGGTGATCAACTACCGCTTGCAAGATTGGGGAGTGAGCCGTCAAAGGTATTGGGGAGCGCCCATTCCTATGATTCATTGCAAACATTGCGGGATTGTGCCTGAAACCCAACTGCCGGTAACTTTACCTGAAGACATTGTGATTGATGGGGAGGGCAATCCGTTAGAAAAGCATGCAAGTTGGAAATTCGCTCAATGCCCTAAATGCCACAAAGACGCTTTAAGAGAAACAGACACCATGGACACTTTCATCCAATCCAGCTGGTATTTCTTGCGTTATACCACCCCCAAAAATCAGCGTGAAAATCAAGCGTTTGATCAAAATTACTTGAAGTATTTCATGCCAGTGGACACTTATATTGGCGGCATTGAACATGCGATTTTGCACTTGTTATACGCGCGCTTTTTCACTAAGGCTTTAAGGGATTTGGGCTATCTTAATTTAGATGAGCCTTTCAAACAGCTCATCACTCAAGGCATGGTCTTAAAAGATGGCGCTAAAATGAGCAAGTCTAAAGGCAATGTCGTCAGCCCTAAAGAGATACTTAAAAAATACGGGGCTGATGCTGCAAGGCTCTTTATCCTTTTTGCTGCCCCGCCGGCTAAAGAATTGGAATGGAATGACAACGCTTTAGAAGGTGCACACCGGTTTATCAAGCGCTTATACGATAAAGCGAACGCCATTAGCCCTACTACTTCTAAGCCTGAATTTAAAGAAGTTGGCCTGAATGAAGCGCAAAAATTAGCCCGCAAAAAAGTCTATGAGGCGTTAAAAAAATCGCATGAAATTTTCAATAAGGCTGAAAGCGCTTATGCGTTTAACACTTTGATCGCAAGTTGTATGGAGGCTTTAAACGCTTTGAGTGCGCAAAGTAATGAGCAAATTTTATGCGAGGGTTATTTTGTGTTGTTGCAAATCTTAGAGCCTATTATCCCACACACCGCATGGGAATTGAGCGAGAGGCTTTTTAAAAGAGAGAATTTCAAGCCTATAGCAATTGATGAAAGCGCTTTAATAGAAGACTTTATGACTTTAGGGCTTACCATTAACGGCAAAAGGCGCGCGGAATTGAAAGTCAATATTAACGCCAGCAAAGAAGAGATTATTGTTTTGGCTAAAAAAGAATTAGAGAAATATTTAGAAAAGGCGAGCGTTAAAAAAGAAATTTATGTGCCTAATAAGCTCGTTAATTTTGTTATCGCATGAGGGCTTTACTTTTTTTTATTTTGTTGTTTTGGTTCAAGGGCTGTGGGTATAAACCCATCGCCGCTTACGCTCAAAACGCGCTTGGCGATAGCGTGTATGTAAAACTCATTGTGAATTTGCCTAACCCTGAAAACTCTGTGGAGTTTAAGGATTTGATGAATCGTTTAGTCGTGCAACGCTTCCAAAACCGCTTAGCGAGTGAAAAGGATGCGGATTCCATTATTATTATAGAAATCACGAATGTAACCGATACGAGTATCACGCAAAATAAAGAAGGCTTTACGACTTTCTATCGCGCGACCGTGTCTGTAAGCTACACTTACGATAACAAAAGAGGCACACAAAAGACTTTTCAAAATAGCGGGTATTACAACTACGCTGTGAATTTGCAAGACCCCCTTAACACCTACCAGAACCGCTATTACGCTATCAATCAGGCTGTGGAACAAACTTTGACTAAATTTGTGGCTCAAATCGCTTATGAAGGGAAATTCAATAATGAAAAATAGCCCTAGATTGAGCGCGTTTTTAGAAACAAAGCCCAAGGAATACCATAAGTTTGACCCTAGCCGCTTCATTCAAATTTATAAAGATTTTAAAAACGCTTTTTTTGAGATTCAAGCGAAAGTCATTCATGTTGTGGGGACTAATGGCAAGGGCAGCACGGGGCGGTTTTTAACCCTTTTATTAGCCGATCAAAATTTTAAGGTGTTGCATTTCACCTCCCCTCATGTTTTTGAATTCAGGGAGCGCTTTTTTTTGAATGGTTCTGTTGTTAAAGAAAGCGTTTTAGAAAACGCCCACCAGCAATTGCAATCGCATGCTTTCAGTAGCGCTTGCTCGTATTTTGAATACACTACCTTACTAGCTGTCATGCTCGCTAAAGATTGCGATTATTTGGTTTTAGAAGCAGGGCTTGGGGGGGAGTTTGACAGCACGAACGCTTTGGAAAAAACCCTAAGCGTTTTCACCCCCATTGATTATGATCATAAGGAATTTTTAGGGGATAGTTTAGAAAGCATTGCGACTACTAAATTAAAGGCGATGGGCCCTCTTAGCATCATCGCTCCCCAACAAGAACTGGTTTTAAATATCGCTCAAAAAATCGCTAAAGAAAAACACGCACAATTGATTGTGGTTCAAAATGAAATTTCAAAAGGAGTGAGGGATTATATTGAACGCCACCATTTAGCCCGTTTTTTAGCGATGAATTTAGAAGTGGCTCTAAAAGCGTTTGAAACGCTATTGCCATGCAATAAACAAGAAGTTTTAAAAAACCTAAAGCCCCTAAATTTAATCGGCCGTTGCGAGCTTTTAAGCCATAATGTCTTAATAGATGTGGGGCATAACCCCCATAGCGCTAAAGCCTTAAAAGAAGAAATCAAACGCATCTTTAACGCTCCAATCGTTTTGATTTATAATTGCTATCAAGATAAAGACGCTTTTTTGGTGCTAGAAATTTTAAAGCCTGTGGTTAAAAAGGTTTTGATTTTAGAATTGCATAATGAAAGAATTATCCAATTAGAAAAACTTAAAGGGATTTTAGAAACTTTAGGGTTAGAACACGCTTTGTTTGAAGATGTGAAAGAAAATGAAAATTATTTGGTGTATGGCTCGTTTCTGGTAGCCAACGCTTTTTATGAACGCTATCCAAAGAAGAGGGATTGATGCCACAAAACCAGCTCATGATCACCATCATTGATGAATCAGGCTCTAAACAGCTCAAATTTTCTAAAAACTTAAAACGCAACCTCATCATTTCTGTTGTCATTTTTTTATTGATCGTGGGGCTTGGCGTAGGGTTTTTAAAATTTTTAATCGCTAAAATGGATACGATGACAAGCGAGAGGAATGCGGTTTTAAGGGATTTTAGGGATTTGTATCAAAAAAATTACGCCCTAGCAAAAGAGATTAAAAACAAGCGAGAAGAGCTTTTTATTGTAGGGCAAAAGATCCGTGGGTTGGAATCCTTGATTGAAGTCAAAAGAGGGGCTAATGGGGGCGTGCATCTTTATGATGAAGTGGATTTAGACAATTTGAATTTGGCTCAAAAACATTTAGCACTCATGCTCATTCCTAATGGCATGCCCTTGAAAACTTATAGTGCGATCAAACCCACCAAAGAAAGGAACCACCCCATTAAAAAAATTAAGGGCGTTGAATCCGGGATCGATTTTATCGCGCCATTGAACACGCCTGTTTATGCGAGCGCTGATGGGATTGTGGATTTTGTGAAGACTCGTTCTAATGCGGGGTATGGGAACTTGGTACGCATTGAGCATGCGTTTGGTTTCAGCTCCATTTACACGCATTTAGATCATGTCAATGTGCAGCCTAAAAGCTTTATCCAAAAAGGGCAGTTGATTGGCTATAGCGGGAAGAGCGGTAATAGCGGCGGTGAAAAATTGCATTATGAAGTGCGCTTTTTGGGTAAAATTTTAGACGCGCAAAAATTTCTAGCATGGGATTTAGATCATTTCCAAAGCGCTTTAGAAGAAAATAAATTTATTGAATGGAAGAATTTGTTTTGGGTTTTAGAAGACATTGTCCAGCTCCAAGAGCATGTGGATAAAGACGCGCTCATAAGCCAGTAAGGATTTTAGTGTTTTTAGACAGGCGTTTGATTGTGATGGTTACGGACTCTAAAGGGAGCCGTTATATTAATGTTCATATCTTATTCCGTCAAATTGGCTTGTATGCGCTGTTGAGCGTTGTGGGATCTTTATTGTTTTTAGGCATTTCGTTATTAGTTTTAAATAAAGAAATTAGAAATATTGAAAAGCAGCATGCTTTAATCACTAAAGAATTTGAGAAAAAAAAAGAGACGAATGAAAAGCTTTCCTTGCAAATGGATGAATTTTTAGACGATTTGCAACTTTCAGGGGAGCGCATCAACGATTTAGAAGAAGTGGTGGGAGTGAATAGGCCTGAAGAAGAAAAAGAAGAGGGCAATTTTTCCAGCCGCTTGGATGTCGCTGGGATTACCGGGCTTCAAAAAAGCTTTATCATGCGCCTTATCCCTAATGACTACCCGCTAGAATCCTATCGGCGCGTTTCAGCTGCCTTTAATAAAAGAATCCACCCTATTTTGCATGTGTTGCACAACCATACCGGGCTTGATTTAAGCACCGCTATTAACACCCCTGTGTATGCGAGCGCGAGCGGGGTAGTGGGGTTAGCGAGCAAAGGGTGGAATGGGGGGTATGGGAATTTGATTAAGGTTTTCCACCCTTTTGGTTTTAAAACCTACTACGCCCATTTGAATAAAATCGTCGTAAAAACGGGCGAATTTGTCAAAAAAGGGCAGTTGATTGGGTATAGTGGTAATACAGGAATGAGTACAGGACCGCATTTGCATTATGAAGTGCGCTTCTTAGATCAACCCATAAACCCCATGAGTTTCACCAAATGGAACATGAAAGATTTTGAAGAAGTTTTTAATAAAGAAAGGAGCATCAGATGGCAATCTTTGATAACAATAATAAATCGGCTAATGCAAAAACAGGACCAGCGACTATCATCGCTCAAGGCACAAAAATAAAGGGTGAGCTTCATTTAGATTACCATTTGCACATAGATGGCGAATTAGAAGGGGTGGTGCATTCTAAAAGCACGGTGGTGATCGGGCAAACCGGCTCGGTAGTGGGTGAGATTTTTGCTAATAAATTAGTGGTCAGTGGCAAGTTCACTGGCACGGTGGAGGCGGAAGTGGTAGAAATCATGCCTTTAGGGCGCCTTGATGGTAAGATCTCTAGCCAAGAGCTTGTGGTGGAAAGGAAAGGGATTTTGATTGGGGAAACTCGCCCTAAAAACCTTCAGGGGGGGGCGTTGTTGATCAATGAGCAAGAAAAGAAGATTGAAAATAAATAGGGAATGATCCAATCTAGTCTTTATAGAGCCTTAAACAAAGGCTTTGATTATCAAATACTCGCTTGTAAGAATTTTAAAGAATCCAAGCTCGCTAAAGAAGTCATAAGCTGTTTTAAGCCAAATACCAAAGCCATTCTTTTCCCGGAGTTTAGGGCTAAAAAAAACGACGATTTGCGTTCGTTTTTTGAAGAATTTTTACAGCTTTTAGGGGGTTTGAGGGAGTTTTATCAAGCCTTAGAAAACAAGCAAGAAACTATCATCATTGCCCCTATTAGCGCGTTATTGCACCCTTTACCCAAAAAAGAACTTTTAGAGAGCTTTAAAATCACTCTTTTAGAAAAATATAACCTTAAGGATTTGAAAGACAAGCTCTTTTATTATGGTTATGAAATTTTAGACTTAGTGGAAGTGGAAGGCGAAGCGAGCTTTAGGGGGGATATTGTGGATATTTATACGCCTAATTCTAAAGCGTATCGCTTGAGTTTTTTTGACACGGAGTGTGAGAGCATTAAGGAATTTGACCCCATTACTCAAATGAGCCTTAAAGAAGATTTGTTAGAAATTGAAATCCCCCCCACGCTTTTTAGTTTGGACGAACCATCCTATAAGGATCTAAAAACAAAAGTGGAGCAAAGCCCCTTAAATAGCTTTTCTAAAGATTTGACCAGTTTTGGTTTGTGGTTTTTAGGAGAAAAAGCAAACGATTTGTTGCATGCCTATAAAAGCGTTATAAGCCCTAAAGCTTTAGAAGAAATTCAAGAATTAGCGAGCTTAAACGAATTGGATTATGAGCGTTTCAAATTTTTAAAGGTTTTAGAAAACGCGCAAGGCTATGAAGATTTAGAAATCCATGCGCATGCCCTAGAAGGCTTTATCGCTTTGCATTCAAATCATAAAATCACGCTCCTAGCCCCCAATAAAACGATTTTAGATAATGCGATAAGCGCGCTTGAAAGAAGCAATATTGAATGCGTCATCGCCCCCTTTGTGTTAAACTTTAAAACCCCTGATGGGATTTTTATCTCGCTCAATTCCTTTGAAAGGAAGAAAAAACGCCAAAAATCCAAGCTCGCTTTGAATGAACTAAATCCGGGCGAATGGGTGGTGCATGATGATTATGGGGTGGGCGTGTTTTCTCAATTAGTCCAACACAGCGTTTTAGGGAGCAAGAGGGATTTTTTAGAAATCGCTTATTTGGGCGAAGACAAACTGCTATTACCGGTAGAAAACTTGCATCTCATCGCTCGCTATGTGGCGCAAAGCGATAGCGTGCCAGCTAAAGACCGGCTAGGGAAAGGGAGTTTCCTCAAACTGAAAGCTAAAGTCAGGACTAAGCTTTTAGAGATTGCGGGCAAGATTATTGAATTAGCGGCTGAACGCAATTTGATCTTGGGCAAAAAGATGGACACGCATTTAGCGGAGTTGGAAGTCTTTAAATCGCATGCGGGGTTTGAATACACAAGAGATCAAGAAAAGGCCATCGCTGAAATTTCAAAGGATTTAAGCTCTAAGAGAGTGATGGACAGATTGTTGAGTGGGGATGTGGGTTTTGGGAAAACAGAAGTGGCGATGCATGCGATTTTTTGCGCGTTTTTGAACGGCTTTCAAAGCGCGCTAGTCGTGCCTACCACCTTATTAGCGCACCAGCATTTTGAGATTTTAAAGGTGCGTTTTGAAAATTTTGGCGTTAAAGTGGCTCGTTTGGACAGGTATGCGAGCGAAAAAAACAAGCTTTTAAAGGCGGTGGAATTAGGGCAAGTTGATGCGCTAATAGGCACGCATGCAATTTTAGGCGCGAAATTTAAAAACTTGGGCTTGGTGGTGGTGGATGAAGAGCATAAATTTGGCGTGAAACAAAAAGAAGCTTTAAAAGAATTGAGTAAAAGCGTGCATTTTTTAAGCATGTCCGCTACGCCTATCCCACGCACTCTAAATATGGCGCTCTCTCAAATTAAAGGCATTAGCTCTTTAAAAACCCCGCCCACAGACAGAAAACCCAGCCGCACTTTTTTGAAAGAAAAAAATGATGAGCTCTTAAAAGAGATTATTTACAGAGAATTACGCCGTAACGGGCAAATTTTTTACATCCATAACCACATCGCTAGCATTTCAAAAGTCAAAACCAAGCTAGAAGAGTTGATCCCTAAGCTTAAAATCGCTATTTTGCATTCCCAAATTAACGCTAATAAGAGCGAAGAAATCATGCTAGAGTTTGCTAAGGGGAACTATCAGGTTTTATTATGCACTTCTATTGTGGAATCAGGGATTCATTTGCCTAACGCTAACACGATTATTATAGATAATGCGCAAAATTTTGGGCTGGCTGATTTGCATCAATTAAGAGGGCGTGTGGGGAGAGGCAAAAAAGAAGGCTTTTGTTATTTCCTTATAGAAGATCAAAAAAGTTTGAATGAACAGGCTCTAAAACGCTTGCTCGCTTTAGAAAAAAATTCGTATTTAGGCAGTGGGGAGAGTATCGCTTATCATGATTTAGAAATCAGGGGGGGCGGGAATTTGCTCGGGCAAGATCAGAGTGGGCATATTAAAAATATCGGTTATGCACTCTATACGCGCATGCTTGAAGACGCGATTTATGAATTGAGTGGAGGGAAGAAAAGGCTTGAAAAAAGCGTAGAAATCCAACTTGGCGTGAGCGCTTTTTTAAACCCTGAACTCATTGCAAGCGATAGTTTGAGATTGGATCTATACCGCCGTTTGAGTTTGTGTGAAAATGTAGATGAGGTGGGGCAAATCCATGAAGAAATAGAAGACAGGTTTGGCAAAATAGACGATTTGAGCGCTCAATTTTTGCAAATCATTACGCTTAAAATCTTAGCCAACCAGCTTGGCATCATCAAACTTTCTAATTTCAATCAAAACATCACCCTTACTTATAGCGATGAAAATAAGGAGAGCTTAAAAGCCCCAAGCAAAGACGATAACGACATTTTAGAAACCCTTTTGAAACATTTGCGCACTCAAATTTCTTTAAAACGGCGTTAAAAGCGTTTGATTTTAGCCTCAATTTGTTATTTTAAAAAGATTATTAAGAGAGTTTGTTGTAAAATAGGGATTTGCTATGCCTTTAGTCGTTAAAAGGTAATTATCATTAAGGAGTTTTTTAATCATGGCAGATATTCAAAGGCGTGATTTTTTAGGGATGAGCCTTGCTAGTGTTACAGCTATAGGGGCTATAGCGAGTCTGGTAGCGATGAAAAAGACTTGGGATCCGCTTCCAAGCGTTGTTTCAGCCGGTTTTACAACCATAGATGTGGCGAACATGCAAGAAGGGCAGTTTTCCACCGTGGAATGGCGTGGGAAACCGGTCTATATCCTCAAGCGTTCTAAAAAAGAGGGCTTTAATGAAAAGCGCGATTTTAAAGTTGGCGAGAGCGTTTTTACCACAGCCATTCAAATTTGCACGCATTTAGGGTGTATCCCCACTTATCAAGATGAAGAAAAAGGCTTTTTATGCCCATGCCATGGGGGTCGTTTCACTTCTGATGGCGTGAATATTGCCGGCACTCCCCCTCCGCGCCCTTTTGATATCCCGCCTTTTAAAATTGAAGGCACTAAGATCACTTTTGGTGAAGCCGGGGCTGAATACAAGAAAATGATGGCTAAAGCGTAAGGAGAGTTTAATGGCAGAGATAAAAAAAGCGAAGAATTTAGGCGAATGGCTGGACATGCGTCTTGGCACTAACAAGCTTGTTAAAGTGCTAATGACAGAATATTGGATCCCTAAAAACATCAATTTCCTATGGGCCATGGGGGTGATTTTATTGACCCTTTTTGGCGTGCTTGTGATCTCAGGGATTTTCTTGCTCATGTATTACAAGCCTGATGCGAAAATGGCGTTTGATAGCGTGAATTTCACCATCATGCAAGAAGTGGCTTATGGCTGGCTTTGGCGCCACATGCATGCCACGGCAGCGAGCATGATTTTTGTCATCATTTATATCCACATGTTTGTCGGTATCTATTATGGCTCTTACAAAAAGGGCCGTGAGATGATTTGGATTAGCGGGATGATTTTGTTTGTGGTCTTTAGCGCGGAAGCCTTTAGCGGGTATATGCTGCCTTGGGGGCAGATGAGCTATTGGGCTGCAGCAGTTATCACTAATTTATTTGGGGGCATTCCTTTCATTGGGGCTGATGTGGTGGAGTGGATTAGGGGTAATTATGTTGTGGCGGATTCCACTTTAACGCGCTTTTTCATGCTCCATGTGTTTTTACTGCCCATTGCGATCATTCTACTTGTTGGGGTGCATTTTTATTCTTTACGCATCCCGCATGTCAATAACCAAGAAGGCGAAGAAATTGACTTTGAATTGGAAGAGAAAAAATTCATTGAAGGCAAGAAAAAAGAATCTAAAGTCATTCCTTTTTGGCCGGTATTCTTGTCTAAAGATATTTTTGTGGTTTGCGCGTTCATGGTCTTTTTCTTTTACTTGGTGTGTTACCACTACGATTTTGCGATGGATCCCATTAACTTTGAAAGGGCTAACAGCCTTAAAACGCCGCCTCACATTTACCCTGAATGGTATTTCTTATGGAGCTATGAAGTCTTAAGAGGCTTTTTCTTTAGCGCTGATTTAGGGCTAATGGCCTTTGGCGTGGCGCAAGTGATTTTCTTCTTACTGCCCTTTTTAGACAGAAGCCCAGTCGTCGCTCCCGCACACAAACGGCCGGCGTTTATGGTGTGGTTTTGGCTTTTAATCATTGATATGATTGTTTTAACGATCTATGGTAAATTGCCTCCGCTTGGGATTGGTAAATACATTGGTTTATTTGGTTCAATCACTTTTTTAGCCCTTTTCTTTGTGGTATTGCCCATTATCACTATCGCTGAGAGCAAGAAACAAGGGGGTGTTAGATGAAAGAATTTAAGATTTTAATCATCCTTATTGTGGTGGTAGGCGTGATTTATTATGGGGTTGAGCCTTATGCGCATTCGGTGATGCACCCTAAAGTCGCTCCGGCAGATTTTGCTTTCAAGGATTTAGAGCCGATGGATTTAAAAAATGGCGATGCTAATAAGGGCAAACAGCTTGTAGCCGAAAATTGCACCGCTTGCCATGGCATTAAATCCCAAAACATTCCAGCCCCTATGGACAGCCTTAGCGCGAGCAACTCTTTTGGGGTCGTGCCACCGGATTTAAGCCATGTGGCGGGGGTTTTGAATGCGAATTTCTTAGCCCACTTCATCAAAGACCCCGTGAAAACGGCGAAATTGAGCCATAAATTCAACGATGAAAGGCCCTATCCTATGCCGGCGTTTTCTCAATTTAGCAATCAAGATTTGAGCGATATTGTGGCGTATCTCACTTCTATTTTGCCTAAAAGTTTGAGCGATAAGGAAGTGTTTGCCCAAAGCTGTCAAAGGTGCCATAGCCTGGATTATGCGAAAGATAAGGCCTTTAGCGATCCTAAAGATCTAGCCAATTATTTAGGCTCTCATGTGCCTGATTTGTCCATGATGATTAGAGCTAAAGGCGAACATGGCTTGAATATTTTCATCAACGATCCGCAAAAGCTTTTGCCTGGCACGGCTATGCCCAGAGTGGGATTGAGTGAACAAGCTCAAAAACAAGTCATCGCATATTTGGAAAAAGCAGGCGATAGGAAAAAGCATGAAAGGAATACCTTAGGGATTAAGATCATGATTTTCTTTGCGGTGCTGTCGTTCTTGGCTTATGCGTGGAAAAGAAAAGTTTGGAGCGAAGTGCATTGAATTAAAAAGGGGGAGGGAATGTAAGGAGGTTTTTCTATTAGACTGATCATCAATTTCTTTATATTAAAAATAAGCTTGTATTTTACAAGAAATAGATAAATGGGCAATAAACATGCTAATGAGTGAGCGTTTTCAAAAATTCCAAGACATTCTGCTCTCTTAAAATGTGGTTGGGCGAAAAGAAACTTTCAATCTGGTGGTGGTTAGAAAATTCCTTTTTATGTTCATAAGCTTTTCTGATGTAGGGGGCAAACCCAAAAGGGTTTTCTAAATCCTTTAAGGCGTTTTTCAAACTCTCTTCATCTTTATCTAAAGTATCAAAATACTTGAGTAAGACCTCTCTGGTTTCATAACTCAAAATATCTGAGCCTTTAAAAAAAGTGATGTTTGCATTAGCGACTCCATACACATAAATCGCATTGGGTTTAGGCAGGTTTGAATTCCACATGGGGCGAGAAGTTTGAAGGTTTTTTTCACCCTTATCGTTTTTAGAAAACTTGATTTCAATCCCCACCACATAATCAAAAATAAAAACCAAAAAATCAGGGTAATTTTGTGAGCCAAAAGGCTGGTATAAAAAATGGCTTGTAAGGTTTGAAAAAGGGTTTTTAAGAGTGTGTGGGTGGTTTTTTTCTAAAACTTGCTTTTTGAGTTGGTTAAAAGCGGTTTTGATTTCCTTATTAGGCTTTTCTTCAATATGGCTTAATTTTTCTGTTAAATCGCCATTGATTTCGCTAAAGTGTTTTTTTAATTCATTCCTAAATTGGTTTTCAAACTGCTCCCCTGTGCTAGAACTTGCAAAAAACTTTCTTTTATTGGTAATTTCTTGGAACACTTTTTCAAGCATGCATTTCCTTTAATTTGCAATATTCTTCCACAAAATCATAAGTAGAAAACCCTAAAACTTGCGTGTTTTTATGAGCGAGTTTGTTAAAATCAATTTTATGGATAATCCTTAAAGCTTCTTTAGAGTGGGCTTTAATGAAAAAATATTGTCGGTTTTTAATCAGTAAATTTGCATTGGTGATCTTTTCGTTGTAGTCATAAAAGCCTTGTCTCACCACCGCAAAATCCCATTGGTATTTTTCTTTGTTGAAATATTTTAGGGTGTGTGGCGTGTTGTTATGAATGTAAGTAATGAAGTCGTTATGGCGGATTTTAGGGGGTGCAATGATGCGTTCGTCTTTAAGATTTAGGGCGATATTTTTATGCATATAGATTTGAAAAACGCATTTCACATCATAGGGTCGTTCATTAAAAATAAAAGCGTTTTTCTCTAAATCAGCGTTTAAAACCAATTTTGCACGCTTATCAATGTGTTTTTGAATAGAATAGCGTTTGAATAAATTGGGCAAAATAAACGCTGTAATAGGCGCTTCGTTTAAAGATTTGTTTAAAAAATCTAGGGCTAATTTCCCTCTATGCCCAAAAGGAGGGTTGCCAATAATAATACGCTTTTTGTTAAACTCAATCAATTCCAACAGATAATCTTTTTTTTGAATGCCATGAGCTTTAGGGGCAATATCAAGGGCGTCCCAATCAGCAATCCCTAATTCTTTTAGCGCATCAACAAAGCTCCCACTCCCTGCACTTGGCTCTAAAAAATGGAATGCGTTTAAGTCTAGCCCTAGATTTTGAGCAGTGAGATCTTTTAATAAATCCAAACAAAATCGCGCGATTTTGGGGTGGGTGTAAAAAGCGTCTAAATTCTTTTGCAAGGTAGTATTACTAACCATTTTAATCCCATTTTAGTTGAAATCAAACCCGCCCGCTTCGCCTAAACTCATGCTCTCATAAGCCGCATCCACATAGCTGTTGCGGATCTCGCATTTTAAAACCTTCTCGCATTTCAAGCAACTCGTTACTTGCTTTTCTTCTTGGCATGCCTGCAATTTCAAAAGAGCGTCATTAAAACGCTCTTCATATTCTAATTTTTTAGTGCTATTTTGCATCATTCTCCCTTTAAATATTTTTCTAAAATCTGAGCTTCATGCGGACTAGCTAAATAGCATTCGCTTTTTTCATGGTAGCTTTCCACGCTTTGCTCTAGCAAACGCTTTTTAACCCCCTTATCAAAATAAAACGCTTCCCCTTTAGCTTTTTCAACCATCAAGGCCAAAGGAAAGACTTCAAAAAGCTTTCGCAATTTCTTTTGCGGGTAGGAAAACATTCCGCCTTTTTTAATGAGCACATGATGGACATCAGCCACCATAGATCCTGAGTATCGTAAGCGGTAATTTTCTGCAAAAAACCCTTCTAAAGCCTTTTTTAAGCCCAAAGAAAAATCCTTTTGATTGCCTCCGCTAGCGACGATTTTACCCTTATTTTCTAAAACGATGGTTTCTATAAAATGAAACTTGTTTTGATAAAAAGCGTAACGATAAACCTCTTCTAAAGCCACCACTAATTCAATTTTATGCCCAAAAACCACATAAAGGCTTGCAACTAAATTTTGCGCCTTATAATCCTTTTCATAAACCCCTATAATCGTGCCTACTAAGAAATTCGCCTCCATGACTGAACTCCCGTCTAGGGGGTCATAAGCGATCAAATAAGAGCCGTTTTCTTTAGTAACAGGCGTTTCTTTTTCTTCGCTAAAAACGCTTTTGATGTTTTCTAAACTCAAAAAATTTTCTTCTAAAAATTTATCTAGAGCTAAATCCGCTTTAATAGGCGTATCCCCGCTGCTGTTTTCTAGCTTAGTGTAACTCCCAGCGTCCGGCTTTTCTAAAATTTCTTGGGCTTTTTTAACCCCTTTTTCTAAAAGACTGATGATTTCTATAACGATGTTCGCATGCTTGCCTTTAAAATGTTTGTAATCCATAAAAACCCTTTTATGATTTGATTAAAGATGCTAATATTTTACTTTAAAACATTGGAAATAGGGAAGTATTTTGAAAGTAGCTCCGAGCCTTTTGAGCGCTGATTTTATGCATTTAGCCAAAGAGATAGAGAGCGTGAGTAACGCTGATTTTTTGCATGTGGATGTGATGGATGGGCATTATGTGCCTAATTTAACGATGGGGCCTGTGGTTTTAGAGAATGTTACTCAAATGAGCCAAGTGCCTTTAGATGTGCATTTAATGGTAGAAAACGCAAGCTTTTTTGTAGAATTATTTTCTCCTTTAAACCCGCAAATCATCAGCATTCATGCAGAAAATGAAAAGCACCCCCACAGGGTGTTGCAACTCATTAAACATTCAGGCATCACGCCAGGCATTGTTCTAAACCCCCACACGCATGAAGAAAGTATTAAATACTTGCTAGAAAGCGTGGGGCTAGTGCTTTTAATGAGCGTGAATCCGGGCTTTGGTGGGCAGAAGTTTTTAGATCTGGTGCTAGAAAAATGCCTGAAAGTCAAGGAATTGATTAGGCGCTACAATCCTGGCTGTCTTTTAGAAGTGGATGGGGGCGTGAATGATAAAAATATCTTTGAACTCCAACAAGCGGGCGTGGATGTGGTGGTTTCAGGGAGTTATATTTTTAAATCCAAAGATCGTAAGCTGGCTATTGAAGGCTTACAGAATGTCAGACAGCCTCTTGCATAAAGACATCCAAGCCCTAATCGCTCGCTTAAAGTGCCAGGATTTAAACTTAAGCACGCTAGAAAAATCGCTCTCTCGCCTTATTCATGATGAAATCAATTTGGAATATTTAAAAGCGTGCGGGCTTAATTTCGTAGAAACGAGCGAAAATTTAATCACGCTCAAAAACCTTAAAACCCCCCTTAAAGATGAGGTTTTTTCTTTTATTGATTTAGAGACCACCGGCTCTTGCCCCATAAAACATGAAATTTTAGAAATTGGGGCCGTGCAAGTGAAGGGAGGGGAAATTATCAATCGTTTTGAAACCCTTGTGAAAGTCAAAAGCGTGCCTGATTATATCGCTGAGCTTACAGGCATCACTTATGAAGACACCCTAAACGCCCCAAGCGCACATGAAGCTTTGCAAGAATTGCGGCTTTTTTTAGGCAATAGCGTGTTTGTGGCCCATAACGCTAATTTTGATTACAACTTTTTAGGGCGTTATTTTGTAGAAAAATTGCATTGCCCCTTATTAAATTTAAAGCTTTGCACTTTGGATTTATCCAAACGCACTATTTTGTCCATGCGTTATTCTTTGAGCTTTTTAAAAGAGCTTTTAGGGTTTGGCATAGAAGTCAGCCACAGAGCCTATGCGGACGCTTTAGCAAGCTATAAACTCTTTGAAATATGCTTGTTAAACTTGCCCAGCTACATCAAAACCACAATGGATTTGATTGATTTTTCCAAATGTGCTAACACCTTGATCAAAAGACCCCCAAAGGCCAGATACCAAGAGATTCCACCGCCATTTTCTCTTTTTGAAAGGACAAAGGGCTTGTTAAATATCATAAAAGCGACCAGTTAAACGAAAGCTGTTTAAGTGGGTTTGATTAGGGGCGAAAATTTAGCATATCCATTTGATACTTTTGATATTGCCAAGCACTTTTATCTTTTCGCTGACTTCGCAATCATCGTATATCTTTTTGTATTCTTGTATGATATTGACTTCATCGTTGTTTTTATTTTTCATGCTCATGCTAGGATTATACTAAAAAAAATAAGATTATGGTATAGTTCGGTACCGTTTGTTTTTTAAAGCAAGGAAGCCCCTTATAAATAGGGGTTTTTTTGTGGGTTATTTTTTAGCTTGTTTTAGCTTGGCTACTTCTTGCTGTAACTTTTTAATCTTTTTGTTCAATACAATAATCAACGCCTCTCCTTTCATCTGCCTATTCAATAATCCCACTATCATGCTCTTATTGTAATTAATCATTTTTACTATGCTTTGAAGTGTGGCTGGGTCGTATGGATCAAAATAGATGCTATCAACCACCTTATTTACTTCATCAATAGTCCCACCCATTTTGTATTGCGTAACGCCATTTTTATCTTTGTATTCTTTTATTGATAACATATCGCTATACTCACCGCTAAAACCTAGATTAAATACCACTGCTAATCCTAGCATTATCGCTTTAATTTTCATTGGTTGCTCCTTCACTGTTGTTTTGCCCTCTTTTGCTACATAAGCTAAATTAGTGCCTAAATATTTTTTCCAAATCGCATCTTGCGTTTGTGGGACTAATAAACCTGGTATGGTTACATGGGGTGTTGCTCGTAATAAATTAGCCATTGTTGTGTCCTTTGCTTATAATCTTACTTTGATAACATAGCAGTCTTTAAAGATTGTCTGCGTGGGGTTATTCGTATCAAATACGATCTGCTTGCCCTCGATCACATTGCTTCTTAAAGATACTTTTTGAGAGCCAAAATTTTCCACGCCAGTCGTTTCTAAAGTGTAGCACTGATTGGTTTTATTCCAACTGATTAATTGCCTACTCGCTTGCCCTAGAAAACTTAAATCGCATGGCAAGAATACTTCCACACCACTGCCAATTTCGGCTACATAGCTTGTCTGCGTTGGTCTTAATGCGGGCGCTTTATCGCCTGGCATTACAAAGTCGGTAATGTTATGAATGATAACACCACCAAACACACCATTATTTCCAATAGGTGTTTCGCTAATGTTTAACACATTTGGGTTAAGTCCTACTAATCCGCTCGCTTGTTTAGCGCCTATTTGTAACGCTACTGGCTGGGCTGGTAATAACACATTGCCAGTAGAATTTAGCGCGGTTACTAGGTTATTCAAATACATTTCATAAGTCAAAAAGCCCGCTATCGGCTTAATGCTTGTTTGCTGATTAAAATGACCATTGTAAGTCGTTGTTTGATTTACATTAAATCCCATTGTCGTTTCCTTATTTAGATTTACCAAGCTTTAAAGCTCACGCCTTTTTCAATGGTTACCCAACCATTGTTACTTGGGGCGTGGCGTTTATTTTGTTGCTTGTTGGCTTCATCGTTTAATGCGCGCACTCTTTGAATGGTTTCATTAAACACTTTTTTAGTAAAGGCACTGCCTAGCTCTTTTAATTTATTTTTGTCTTTTGTGTTGCTCGCATAGTAGCATTTGAAACGCTTGGTGGGTGTTAAGGGGATAGTTGTTTTTTCCTTTTCAATTAATCCTAATCCTAACTCTCGTAATTCTTCTTTTAATTTAGTGATAAATTCGCTGTCATAAATGGCATGGTAGTCTAACCTTTCTAACGCGCTTAAGGGGTTAGAAAGATCAAATTTGCGTTGGTAAAACTCTATGCGGCTTGGCTTGAAATCGTTATAGCTAAAGGGGTAGTATCTCGCTCCTCGCCCTATGAGCTGGGCGTCTTTAATGGTGTCTTTTTGATTCGCTTTGTTTTTAAGCCTGACAATGTCAAACAAATTCAACACATCCCAGCCTTCATTGAGCTTATCCACGCTAAAAATCACTCTTTTAGGGTTGTCTCTGTCTTCTAGGGAGTTTAATAAAAGCATGCCTTTTTCTAATTCTTTTTCGTTGTTGGTGTTAATTTGAACGCTTTCTTTGAATTTATTTTGTAGAAGTGCGACAAGATTAGGGGTGTGGTTTTGCTTGTCAAAAAAGTTTTTAGCGTCTTTAAAAAAAGCGTTGCGGCTGTAATGGAAAAAATTTTCTAAATCTAAAGGGCTTAAATTTTCTAAAAAGGCGTTGAAGTGCTCTTGATTTGCCTTGCTGTCTTCAATCCTTTCGCTTTTAAACAAAATACAGGGTTTAAAGTTTTCAATATTGTGGTGTTGGGCTAGTAATTCTTTATACAAACTGGAAACGCATGCCCCTAAAAAGCACGTTTCTAATTCTTTATTTTCATAAGAAAGGGAGTAGATGTTTTTGCAAAATTTATCCTCGCTAAATTCTTTTAAGGTGTAAGTTGCCACCTTTAAGTTTTTATATTTTTCTTCAACGCTTTTTTCATTAGGGATAGTGGCGCTAAATTCCAGCAATAAATTGTCTTTATTTTGTTCTAGGGCTAATTTCACCATGCTTTCCCAGTTGCGTTTTTCACTAGCCTCACTATCATTTAATTTCTTTTTAGTTTCTGTGTTTAAATGGTGCGCTTCATCCGCTAAAAAAACCAATTTCTGATCTTTTAAATCCTCTATGGTGATAGCGTTTTCTTTAGCTCTAGTGAATAATGAAAACAAGCCTTGAATGGTGCTAAAATAAATGTTGATAGCGTTGTTATGGCTCTCGTTCAAATTATTGATGCTTTTAATTTCTGTGTTTTCATCATTGATGTTGATATTCTCGCTAAAAAGGTATTTTGATGAAACGCTGTCTGTGAAATTCAATTTCGTTTTTTCTAAAATGCTGGTGCTGTTCACAAAAAAGATAAAGTTTTGATAGCCTTGCTTATAGCATTCTAAAATCAAACCCGCCATCACTAAGGTTTTGCCGCTACCGGTGGCCATTTCAAACATGAAATGCTTTTGAGTTGGGTGGGATTGGCGTTTTTCTAAATAATTATATATCGCTTTTTTTTGATAATCTCTAAGCTCTTTTTTTAAATTACTGGTGATGTGGGTGGGTAGCTCTATTTCTTTATTATTGGGCGCGTTATTTAACGCATGATTTTTTATGGCTGATTGGGGGGGGGTAACTTTGAATGGATGAATCTTGCATGAAATCCCTTAATGAAAAAGTGAGAAAATTATAGCGTAAAGTTTTGAGATTGACTTTAGAGGCGCTAGCGAACAATTGAATTAAAATCAAATAAAGTTTTAGTTTTAATATTTAATGGAATAAAGCCCTTAAAATCAAAAGCACTTCTTTTTCTTTGCTATAATCAACCTAAAAAAACCAATATTTTTAACCAAACAAAGGATTACGATGCAAGAGATTTTTTTATGCTCTATTTCCAATGTGCGCAGTGGGGATTGCAAGGAAGATTGCGCTTATTGCACGCAAAGCTCACACCATCAAGGAGCGATTAAGCGCTATAAATTCAAAGATGAAAAAGTGGTTTTACAAGAGGCTAGGGCTTTAAGGGAGTTAGGGGCTTTAGGGTTTTGTCTGGTTACTTCAGGGCGCGAATTAGACGATGAAAAATGCGAATACATCGCTAAATTAGCTAAAGCCATCAACAAAGAAGAATTGGGCTTGCATTTAATCGCATGCTGCGGGCGTGCGGATTTGGAGCAATTAGAGTTTTTAAGAGATGCGGGCATTCACAGCTATAACCACAATTTAGAGACTTCGCAAAATTTCTTCCCTAAAATTTGTTCCACGCACACATGGGAAGAAAGGTTTATCACATGCGAAAACGCTTTAAGGGCGGGGTTAGGCTTGTGCAGTGGGGGGATTTTTGGGCTTAATGAGAGCTGGGAAGATCGGATTGAAATGCTTAGAGCCTTAGCTTCGCTCTCCCCGCACACCACACCCATTAATTTTTTCATTAAAAACCCGGTATTGCCCATTGATGCAGAGACTTTAAGCGCAGATGAAGCCCTAGAATGCGTGCTTTTGGCTAAAGAGTTTTTGCCTAACGCTAGGCTTATGGTGGCTGGGGGGCGTGAAGTGGTGTTTAAAGATAACGACAAAAAGGAAGCCAAGCTTTTTGAATACGGCATCAATGCGGTGGTGCTAGGGGACTATTTGACCACCAAAGGCAAAGCCCCTAAAAAAGATATAGAAAAACTGCTCTCTTATGGCTTGACAATGGCGACAAGCTGTCATTGATGAGGGAATTTTTTAAAAGCGTTAGAGGGTTTTTACGCCTTCTTATAATGATTTTCCCCAAGCGCTTTCAAAACGCCTTTTTGGGCTTGAGCGAATTGTTTTACTACGCTTCTAGCTTGAGTTTTTATACGATTTTGTCTTTATCGCCTATTTTGTTGTTTGTGTTTAGCCTTTTTGTGTCTCATTATTTGCAAGCGCACAGCGGTGAAATGGAAGCCTTGATTTTCCCTAACGCTCCTAAACTCATTGGCGCGATTAAGGATTTTTTAGAAAATTTTAAAAAAACAGACATGACTTTAGGCACGCTTGAAGAGGTGTCCATTGTGGTGGCGTTGGTGCTTTTTTGTGAAAATTACCGCTCCATCGCATCAAAAATTTTTCAAGCAAAGCCCAGAGATTATGCGCATTTTAAGGGTAAAGAAATCTTTTTATTTTGGGGGTTTGGCACGACTTTAGTGTTTTTATTCGCTCTGCCTTTGGTGGTGTTTTTTGATATTAAGATCCAAGTGTTTTTTGAAGATAAAGATTCAAGCCTGTTGCATGTTTTAAGATGGATAGGCACTTACGCATTTTTTTTGATCCTTTTTACCATTCCCACGAATAAGGTGTTTAAACATTATTTTTGGGTGTTTTTATGGGTGTTTTTTACGAGCGTTTCTTGGCATGTGTTAAAATGGGCTTTCACTTATTATGTGTTGTATAATCGCACTTACCATGAGCTTTATGGGAGCGTTTCTATTTTGTGGTTTTTGATGAGCTGGGTGTATGTGAGCTGGCTTGTGATTTTAATTGGCATGTATGGGTGCAAGGTGTGTGATGCATTCGATCCTAAAGAAGTGTTTAAGAAATTTTTAGGCTTTTTTAAAAAAGAAACTTGATGAAAAAGTTTTCTTTTAGATCGGTTCTAAAAATCTAAACGCAAACCCCACAACACCCCAACTAACAATTTAAAAATAAAAGAAATAAAAAGCAACACTAACGAAATAAAGAATAAAATCTAAAACGCTAGAAGCGTTTTTTACAATCAAACCAAAGAGCTTGGTTATAAAGCGATAATTTTTTAGAGAATAAAACTTTCTAAAAATATTTTCTTGGTGCTCTTTAGAATTTAAGTGCAGTTTAGGGATTTTAAAAAAACTTCATAAACTTCCTTTTAAAAGAAGCTTAGATAAGAGTTCTATAAATAATTACATTCTCTAAAGATTAAAACTTTTTTCTTAAATCCATGTTTAATTGATGCGGACTCTTTTCTCACCAAAGGTATTAAACTTTCTAAAAAATTGGATTTTAGATCTTATGTTATGATTTTAAGTTTTATTTTATCGCTTCAGATTTTATTTTATGATTTTAGATTTTATTTTGTTTTCAAACTCGTTTTCTTAAATCTCTAAAAAACTTTGAATAAAACAACCAAACCCCAATAAACCACCTAAACAAACAAAACAATGAGTCAATAATGAAATAAGATAAAAAGCAAGACTAAAAAACATTTCCCTATCCCTGCACCGACCTACTTTCCCACCCTTGAAAAGGGTAACATGTGAGATTTTTAAACTAAGACAACTCTTTCACCTTTGGCTTTTAAGGCTTCTTGCACCTTTTCATACCACCCCATAATGATTTGCGAGGTTTCTGTCCCCGGACTTACGCACTTATTTAAAGTGCCTCTACCCTGTGGGATCGTCTGCCCCTCTTTTGCCCAATCTAAAATCTTAACGGGTCGCCTGTAATGTATCCAATCCACTAAAGGGTCTTCTTCTTCGCTAACACATAATGCCCGATCTTTGTGAATGTTATACGCCCCGCCGATGACTTGTGCGAGTGCTACAAGTTGTTGTCCATGCTTGATGGCTACAATGTCATTCACCCGCATCACTTCTAAAAAATCTCTAATTTGTCCTTTGCTCTCTTCCCAATCCGCTAAACCAATGAAGTGGTATTCTTCTAAAATTTGGCACACATCATGCACATCCCATCTTACTTGCAGATGTTGCTGATGGATTTGCATGTGCCAAAATTCTTGAAAAGGAATGCTTGAAACATCTACGACCATAAAAACCTCCTAATTGTTGGTATTCTCTACCCATTTTCTTAATTGCCCATACCTCTCATCTCCAGAAACCGAGAAACTGAGAAACTCTAGCGTAAAAAACTAAATAACCCCTAAACAAACAAAACAATGAGTTAATAATGAAATTAAATAAAAAGCAAGATTAAAAAACATTTCCCTATCCCTGCACCGACCTACATTCCCACTCTTGAAAAGAGCAGTATTATCAGCGATGAAGAGCTTGACTTCCAGGTTCGGAATGGTTAACTGGGTAGTTCCTCTTCTCTAAAGGCACAAGGAAAAGGGAGCTAAAGATAAAAACGCATTTACCCTTAACTCCCCTTTCTCTTTATAGGGAGCTGTTTTTCAACAGAGAAGATCGTCAATAGCCTTTAACTTTAAACCATTGAGATAGTATCTCATTCTTCATTAAAGTTCAATCCTATAAAAGTCTTCATAAAACTCCAACTCTCTTACACTCAGTAAGGCAGTGGTAACTTATTCGCACTTATTGCCGTTATCTTATCAAAAAGCAAAAAACAAGCCAAACGCTCTATTAGTAGTAGTCAGCTAAACGCATTACTGCGCTTACACATCTACCCTATCAAGCACATAGTCTTTGTGCGAGCTTCAGGGAAAGTTTATCTTGGAGTTGGCTTCCTGCTTAGATGCTTTCAGCAGTTATCACATCCGTGTGTAGCTACCCAGCGATGCTCTTGGCAGAACAACTGGTGCACCAGTGACACGTCCATCCCGGTCCTCTCGTACTAGGGACAGCTCTCCTCAACTTTCCTACGCCCACGGCAGATAGGGACCGAACTGTCTCACGACGTTCTGAACCCAGCTCGCGTACCGCTTTAAATGGCGAACAGCCATACCCTTGGGACCTGCTCCAGCCCCAGGATGCGATGAGCCGACATCGAGGTGCCAAACCTCCCCGTCGATGTGAGCTCTTGGGGGAGATCAGCCTGTTATCCCCGGGGTACCTTTTATCCTTTGAGCGATGGCCCTTCCACACAGAACCACCGGATCACTATGACCGACTTTCGTCTCTGCTTGACTTGTATGTCTTACAGTCAGGCTGGCTTGTGCCATTACACTCAACTTGCGATTTCCAACCGCAATGAGCCAACCTTTGCAAGCCTCCGTTACTTTTTAGGAGGCGACCGCCCCAGTCAAACTACCCACCAAGCATTGTCCTGCCTGTGGATAACACAGGCCAGTTAGCTAACAGAAACATCAAGGGTGGTATCTCAAGGATGGCTCCATAAGAGCCAAAGCCCTTACTTCAAAGCCTCCCACCTATCCTGCGCATGATATTCCCATTAGCAGTGCTAAGTTGTAGTAAAGGTCCACGGGGTCTTTCCGTCTTGCCGCGGGTAGGAGGAATTTTCACCTCCACTACAATTTCACTGAATCTCTGGTTGAGACAGCTCCCATCTCGTTACGCCATTCATGCAGGTCGGTATTTAACCGACAAGGAATTTCGCTACCTTAGGACCGTTATAGTTACGGCCGCCGTTTACTCGGGCTTCAATTCAACGCTTCATCTTGCGACTGACGCATCCTCTTAACCTTCGAGCACCGGGCAGGCGTCACACCTTATACTTCCTCTTACGAGTTGGCAAAGTGCTGTGTTTTTGGTAAACAGTCGGGAGGGACTCTTTGCTGAGACCACATCGCTGTGGCACACCTTATCGCGAACTTACGGTGCTAGTTTGCAGAGTTCCTTAACCAGAGTTCTTTCACGCGCCTTAGAATACTCATCTCATCTACCTGTGTCGGTTTGCGGTACGGACGACTATGGATATGCTTAGAGGCTTTTCTTGGCACGACGGTATCAGCGATTCTCCCTTTGTCCTAAAAGGACTCAAAGAGCCTGTTTGGGTTTCAAATACAGAGGTGGATTTGCCTTCCCTCCAATCTACGCCCTTAGACTAGCGCTTCCATCAGCTAGCTCGCTTAACCCTATGCGTCCCCCCATCACGCTCCATAAGTCGGTATTGGAATATTAACCAATTTGCCATCACCTACCCCTTTCGGACTCGGCTTAGGACCCGACTAACCCTACGATGACGACCATCGCGTAGGAAACCTTAGATTTACGGCGGATACAATTCTCATATATCTTATCGTTACTCATTCCTGCATGCTCACTTCATACCGCTCCAGCACTCCTTACCGGTATACCTTCAACGCTGGTATGAACGCTCTTCTACCACTGTGTTTAACACAATCTACAAATTCGGTGTCTATCTTAGCCCCGTTATATTTTCAGCGCATGACCACTAGACCAGTGAGCTGTTACGCTTTCTTTAAAGGATGGCTGCTTCTAAGCCAACCTCCTGGTTGTTTGAGTAGCCACACATCTTTTTCCACTCAGAATAGAACTTAGGGACCTTATTTGGTAGTCTGGGTTGTTCCCCTTTTGACGATTGATTTTATCACCCACCGCCTGACTCCCAAGATACGATAAAAGGTATTCGAAGTTTGATAGGGTTTGGTACCGCGGCGAGCAGCCCTAGCCCAATCAGGGCTCTACCCCCTTTTATTATCACTTGAGGCTATACCTAAATATATTTCGAAGAGAACCAGCTATCACTAAGTTTGTTTGGCCTTTCACCCCTATCCACAGCTCATCCCAACCCGTTTCAATGGGTACGAGTTCAGTCCTCCACGCGCTATTACACGCGTTTCAACTTGGCCATGGATAGATCACTTAGCTTCGGGTCTGCAGCATCTGACTTGTTCGCCCTATTAAGACTCGCTTTCGCTACGGCTTCGCATTCGCTTAACCTTGCCAGATACCACAACTCGCAGGATCATTATGCAAAAGGCAGTCCATCACCCTGATAAATCATAGGGCTCTGAATGATTGTAAGCAGATGGTTTCAGGTTCTATTTCACTCCGCTCACTGCGGTTCTTTTCACCTTTCCCTCACGGTACTTGTTCGCTATCGCTCAAAGAGTAGTATTTAGGGTTGGAGAGTGGTCTCCCCGGCTTCAACCTGGATTCCTCGTGTCCTGGCCTACTCTGGATACTGCTACCTAAGAACGCCTTGTCGCATACAAGGCTATCACTTTCTATGGCTTACCTTTCCAGGTAACTCTGCTAAAGCGTTCTCTTGGATGTTGCAGTCCTCAACCCCGAATGCAAGCACTCGGTTTGCCCTTTTCCCCGTTCGCTCGCCACTACTTAGGGAATCTCGTTGATTTCTTTTCCTCTAGTTACTGAGATGTTTCACTTCACTAGGTTCGCTCTCTATTAAAGAGTAACTAATATCTCTATTAGTTGGGTTGCCCCATTCGGACATCTACGCATCAAAGCTCCTTGACAGCTCCGCATAGCTTATCGCAGTCTAGTACGTCCTTCATCGCCTCTCTTTGGCAAGGCATCCGCCATCTGCTCTTAAAAGCTTGTTTTAAATTTTAAAATATCCTTTAAAACCCGCCCTTTTATAATGAATAACGACAATTGCACGAATATTCTTCAGCGCTACCACTGCCTTAATGAATATAAGACAGAGTTATTGTAGTTTTACTTTACTTTTACATAGGCTATTAACAATGTTAAATCAAATAACTTCGTTTTTCTTTAAAAACTTGCTATAATCGCTCTTGAATGTTAAACCCTTTAAGAAGACTAAAAATGCTTGATCCCTAATCTTTTTTGATCGCCAAGTTTAATCAGCTAGTGGGCTTTATATTAAAGCTTTTAGCTTTTAGAACTTGCTTGAGTGGTTTCAAATTAAAGAACTTTTAAAGCTTGTCTTTAAAAACGAAATGTAATTATAGACATGTAATGCTTAAAGTTTGCTTAAAGTTTTTGGAATGTGAAAGAAATTTTAGAGTTTGAAAGAAAATTGAGAGTCGGAAAGGAATTTTAGAGTTTGGAAGGAATTTTAGAGTTTGGAAGGAATGGATAAAAGTTATTGGAAATGATTGGGGAGTGATTGGAATTAAGGGGGTAGAGAATAAAGCTTTAAAATAAACACATCATTAAATCAAACACATCGTTAAATTAAATCAAACATATCATTAAATAAAACAAATGCATCATAAAATAAAACAAATGCATCACCATTTAAAATAAGATAAAACGCATCATCATTTAAAATAAGATAAAACGCACCATTAACCATTGATTAAATACCACTAGATACAACACTCTAAGTCATCTTTTTTTCAAAAAAGGGGTAGAAATGGCATTCAATCATTCAACCATTCAATCATTCAACCATTCAATCATTCAATCATTCAATCACCCAAGCAATCAAGTAATCAAGTAACGCTACCATAACTTTTACCAAAACCGATTTAAAATCTTTTACCTTTTATTATTCCCTCTATTATTAACCTTTTCATTAACCCACACCGCAATCTTTTTAAAGAATTTGATTCCATAAGCCCCATTTTTAAACCAGTGGGGCTTACAGAGTTAAATTCAAAGGAGAGACGATGGCTCAGTTAGAAGATTTGAAAGCGCATGAAAAATACAATTTGTTGTTGTGCATGGTTTCAGGCGCGTATAAAGGAACCATTCCAGGAAATGAGGATTTTAAAGAGTGGTGCGATGAATGCACTTTGACAGGTTTTCGTCCAAGAATGGGCAAAGCGGCTCAGCACAAGCATTTTGAACTCATGCGTAAAGCGGATTATATCATTGGCATTGTGAATGAGGATTCAACGACTAGAGGGACTGAAGTCCAACGGAGCGTTTTTGCCCTAAAGATTGACCATTACACTATTGGGATTGATGAAGAGGGAGCACTAAAGGTTGAGGGCGTTTGCACTCAAAAAGGGAGCCAAGAATACGAAGAATTAGTCAATAAAAACACTTGGCATTTCACGCACAGCACCCGACTTGGACAACCAAAATTGATTGAGCGAAAAAATTAAAGAATTATGGGTTTTTACCCATAAATTTATGAAAGGATTTTAATGGAATTGTTAAATTTAGACGGAGTGATTGAAAAAGGCGTGTTTGAAATCCCCAGCTATCAAAGGGGGTATGCATGGCAGGATAGGCAATTGAAGGATTTTTGGAACGATTTAGAGCATGTCTCTAAGCTGGGAGATAAATTCCATTACATGCATAGTTTAACCTTAAGAGAGACTGAAAATGAGCTTGAAAGCAGCGCGTTTGAAATCATAGACGGCCAGCAACGATTGGCTACAAGCCTGATTTTACTGGGTCTTTTAGCCAAGATTACCCAAAACAAAGACCCAAAGTATTCTTTAATCAACCTTGAACCCATTCTGTCCTATAAGTATTATGGTTTGAGTGAAGCTTTTAGGGCGATCACTGAAGAAGAAAAGGATCTGGAAGCGTTCAAAACTTCTTTTTACGCTAAAAATCTTATTGAGGCTTATGCA